>CANRGD010000006.1 GCA_947630105.1 uncultured Bacilli bacterium
AACAGTTTTAAATTTTTGAGTGTTTTCTCTTTTTTTATATAATTTTATATTTTCCCACATCTAGTTTACTACATCAACACATAAATTTTAATTGACAAATTACGTATTTTATGATAAAATACAGTTCACAAATGGGGGTTATTATGAAAAATTTAAAATTTAATAAAAAAAGATTAACTGCATTGTTATTAGCAGGAAACATGGTATTATTTAGTGGTTGTGGTAAAATGGAGGAAAAAGATGAATGTAAAATTATTACTCCATATACTCTATCAGATACACTAGTGGTAACACGTCCTGATGCTACATTAGATATTGCCAAAGAAGTATATATTAATGAATCAATGTTTGCTTTACAATATGAGCATAAAGATCATAACCATTATAAAAGTCTAATATCAGGAGATATTTATTCAACAAATGAATGTAATATTGATGAGGCTTCTTATGCCTATTTTCCTATTATTAGTGCTGGTAAAATGATTCATTATAGTCAATTAAGTTCAAAAAATATCTCAGATTATTTAACTGAAGAGGAATTACTTAAAATTAAAAATAATGAATTTACAAAAACTGATGAAGATAATGCCATAAAGAGAATTTTAGAAAGTGCTGTAGAATTAGAAAAAAGTACAGAAAATATACCTGATTTAGTAGATAATGATATAGTAGAAAATCAAGCTGATGCTATAGTAGAAAATCAAGCTGATGATATAGTAGAAAATCAAGTTAATGATATAAATGAAGATGTTAAAACTTATGATTTAGAAAAATTATATGTTTCTGAAACTCTAAGTCCCTTTAGCGAATCTATATTACCTTATATTTTCTTGCAAACAGATTATAATTTGGATTATTATAAAGAATATCATGGTAATTTTTATTTAGTTGATAAAGATAGTTTAGCAGCATATGACAATAATTTCCAAGATTGGAATCAAGAGTTTTTTATATCAAGCTCTATTAAGCCATTATCAGATTATTTAACTGAAGAGGAAATAAAAAATAGTAAAAATGGTCAATTAACTGAATTACAATTAGATAGTATTTTAGCTAAAATTAGAAATGATTATAAACAACAAGCAATTGAAAATGATAATTCCAAAAATTTAACTAAATAATTAAAATAATAATATAGAAATCTAAATAAAAATACAAAAAAAAAAATAATACATTACATAAAATATATGTTTAATGTATTATTTTTTTCTAAAAAATAAGATTTAGCTTTTTAAATTATAATTAACTAATTCAAAACATTTACTTATCTTTAATCATATAAATATTTTGTGAAAAAAATTATATTTTCATATTACTTAAATTAAAAAACATCAACTATTTAATTTTTAATTTTTTGTTTTTCACTAGGTTCTTTTAGAAGACTAGGTATTACTATAATATCATTATCCTCCTTTATATATCTTTCTATAATCTCATAAGTATCAGCACCCTGAGGCTCACTTTTTTTATATTGTTCTAATAAATCTAGATAATATTTTATTCCTCCATTTTTTTTAAAGCTTTTTTCTCTTTCACGAGTAACAAAAGCTGCCAACCCATCATTAAATGTTGCAAAAATTAAAGAATTAAAATAAAGTCTTTTTCCCTCTGCCTTTTTATACATAAATCCATCTAAATTAGTTATATTTACAGCTGTATAATTATTAAAAACTAAAAAATCATTTAAAAATATATATCCTGGTCCATTAAAAAACCAATAAAGTGGTTCAACTGGAAATGAAAGCTTAGATTGTTCTTTAGTAATTTGAACTTTTCTATAAACTCCTGACTCTTCTCTAATAACTGCAAATAAGGCTATTTTAGCTCCTTTACTAAACGGTTTTAAATACAAAACTTTATCAGGATTTTGTAAAATCATCATTAAATTTTCATCAATATATTCTAACATTATTTTTAAATCACCTTTTTCATTTTTAACCAATTCTTTAAAAAATAAACTTTTAATTTTATACATGGTGTTCCAGATGGGACTCGAACCCATATCATTTCCGTCGGAGAGAAATATTTTATCCAGTTAAACTACCAGAACAATAATTCCAATTTAGGCTTCTTGACATGTTGTCCCAAATTTACCAGCAAAATCAAGCCAAACAGCCAAACTAGCTTTGCCATCTACAATTATATTATCTTCTTCTCCTTCTATTTCCAATAACTCTTGAATATCTATTTTTTCATAATTAATAGTAGTATTTCTAGCTACAGAAGAATCATTTCTAACAACTGTAGACTCATAATAATCTAAATTTTTATAATTTTTATTAATCTCTTTATAAGCTGCTTCATATTCATCAAGTAATTGAGAATCATCTGTCGTAATTCCTTCTACAGAATTTAATTCTAAAATTTCATCATTTTTATATTTAATTCTATAATTAAAAAATGGCTCACCACTACTTGTAGTACCTTCCCTACTACATTCCAAATATCCTGCTTTAACAGAAATATCATCTATACTTTTAACTTCTTTGCTTTTATTTACTTCCTTATTAGTAGTACTACATCCAACTATAAAAAAAGAAATTATTATTAACAATAAAATTAATTTATTCTTCTTTATTATCATTTTTATCACTCAAATCCTCTAATTTTTTTAAAAGTTTATTTTGATTATCTATAATATTTTCCATTTTATCATGTAATTCTTCCAAAATAAGTTCACTTTTTAAATCAGTTCGATAGTCATTTTGATTACGTAAACTATCTTTTTCTGCCTGTCTATTTTGACTCATCATAATAATAGGCGCTTGTATAGCCGCAATACATGAAAGAACTAAATTAAGTAAAATAAATGGATAAGGATCAATTGCTGTCTCTTTGCTTAATAAAACTCCATTAAAAATAATCCAAGCTATTAAAAAAAATACAAATAGCCCAATAAATGTCCAACTTCCTGCAATTTCACTTACTTTATCAGCTACTTTATCACCAAAAGACATTTTAGCTTCTTCTTGTTTATCAACATCAATACTAATAGGTTGATCAATTAATAAATCTAATAACTCTTCTTCATCCTTTTCGTCTAATTCACTATTATGAAGTAACATTTTTACAATATCTTTTTTTGTTTTTCTCTTTTCCATATCTTCCACCACCCTTAGTATATCATATTTTTACTTGCAAAAACACATTTATTTTATTTTATATTTTCCTCCATCAATTGTAAAACTATATCTTCTAACTTTCTATTTTCCATTTCTAAATCACCTTTTACTTTATATGGCACTCCAAATCTTATAACTAAATTTTTACTTCTAAATTTATAATCCCCTGTAATAGCAAAGGGAACTATTAAACTTTCTGTTTTCTTAGCCATTGAAACTGCCCCATACTTAAATGGTAATAACTTTTTAGAAGTTCTATTTCGCGTACCCTCAGGAAATAATCCTAAGGCATTCCCATTATTTAAAACTTCTAAAGCTTTCTTTGTAGCATTATTATCTTTTATACTTCTATTTACTGGTATACATCCTACCAATTTAAAAAACCAAGCCATTTTACCATCAAAATATTCTTTTTTAGCCATATAATGAATTGGCCTTTTAGTAGCAATAATTACTAAGCACTGATCAAATAAATGCTTATGATTTCCAACAAGTAAAATAGCGTCTTGTTTAGGAATATTTTCTTTTCCAATTATCTTTGGAGTATAGTAAAATTTAAAAATAGGACTTAATATAGGTTTTAATAATCTGTATCCAAACATTTTATCTTTTTTCATTGACAACACCTTTTGCTAATATTAATTTATCACTTATTTCTTTTCTTAATTTTTCATTCTCAAGATCTAGCTTAGCAGATATTTTTCGAGCTTTCAAAAATTCAATACTTATGTTTTTTCTAAATAATTTATAACTACCAGTTATTACAAATGGTACTAAATAACTGTTAGTCTCCTGACTCATTTTCACTGCCCCTATCTTAAAAGGCATAACCATCTCTTCAGTTCTATTTATTGTTCCTTCTGGAAATATCCCAACAACTAACTTATTATTCAACACCTTAATAGCACTTTCTAGTGCCTCTTTATCATGTTTCTTTCTATTTACCGGTATAGCTCCCATATTTTCAATTATAACTTTAAAAAAGCCATGAAAAAGCTCATCTTTAGCTAAAAAATGAATTTGCCTTTTAGAACTAGCAATTAACATCAATGGATCCAACCATTTAGTATGATTACCTGCTAATACAACTGCCCCCTCTTTAGGAATATTTTCAACTCCCTTAATTGAAGGTCTATATAAAATTTTAAATAGAATCATTATAATAGGTCTAACTATTTTATAAAAAATGGTATCCATTTTATCAACTTCCCTATAACATTTTAGAATTCACAAAATAAGCTGTTCCTTCTTGTTCCTTACTTAATAAATTATTTTTTTCTAATTGCCTTTTTACTTCTTTTGCTACTCCTTCTGCCCCATCAATTAAAGGAATATTTGGCATTTCCTTACTAATTTCATTTTTAATAAAAGGATAATGTGTGCATCCTAAAACAATAACATCAATATTTTTATCTTTATATTCTTTAAAGGAATTTTTTAAAATCTTTTGTACCTCTTGAACATTTCCTTTTTCAATAGCTTCCGCTAACCCTTCACAACCTACTAAATAAATATTTTGGAAATTTTTAATATTATCTTTAATTAATTCTTTCGTTCTCATAGCCTTTATTGTTAAAGGAGTTGCCATTACTAAAATATTTTTATACTTAGCATCACTTGCAACTTTAATAGCTGGTACTGTTCCTATAAAAATAATATCTTTATATTTTTCTTTTAGCCTCTTCATACATATAGTAGTAGCAGTATTACAAGCTACTACTATAACTTTGCATCCTTCTTGAACTAAATAATCTACAGCCTTAAAACAAATTTTTATCAATTCATTTTTATCCTTATTACCATAAGGACTATTCTTTGTATCTGCATAATACAAAAAAGTCTCCTTAGGTAAAAACTCTCTTAACTTTTCAAGTATACTTAATCCACCTATTCCCGAATCGAAAATGCCAATCATTCTTTTCATAAATCCTCCACCAATTATTTGATATTGATTTTAAATAGATGCCTATATACTAACTAATGTATACTTATTATTTCCTTAAAATTATCATTTTTAACATCCAAGTCTAATTTTATATTTTTATTACTTAACTAATAAATATAATTTCTATTTCCTATTTTTTAAATCAATATTTTAATTTCTATAAAATGATTATATCATTATTAATTTAATATACCTAATTAAATTATATTCCTCTATCATATTACTTAAGAGTATTTTTCCCAATTAAAACCATATTTTTACTACCTCTTAATAATTTCTCATTCAGTATATTATATAGCTAATTAAAATTTCAACTATTTAAATTTAATTAAATAAACTCCTTTTTCATTTATTTATTTTCTTATCTTTTTGTCTTTTCTTGTTAATTTTATTTATAATATTTTCTTTGCCATTCCATAGTTCCATAATATCTCCTTTTTTATTAAAAGTATTAATAATTAAAGCCATATATTTAGAACAATCAACTTCAACAAACCATTTTTGTTTTACTGCCTCAGGATCTACATAAGATAAATTTGTAGAATATAATTTATTAAATATTCCTTTTTCATAAGCCTCAACAAAAACTTGAACTCCTTCTGTAAATAAAGAAAAAGTAGCAATTAAATATATATTTTTAGCACCTTTTTTCTTTAAATGAGTAGCTACTTCTATCATAGAAGTTCCTGATGCAATCATATCATCAACAATTATAATATCTCTATTTTTTACATCAGCTCCCAAATATATATGTTCTACAATAGGATTTTTACCATTAACAACTTTTGATAAGTCTCTTCTTTTATAAAAAACCCCTACATCACTACCTAACATTTCAGCATAATATCTAGCTCTTTCCATTGCTCCCATATCTGGACTTATAACTAATAAATCATTAATATCTTCTTGATCTATTAATTTTTCTAAAATAGAATGTGTTGGATAAAAATTTTCAAAAGGTAATCTAGGAATAGCATTACAAATACTTGGATCATGAGCATCAAATGTAATAATATTATCAACTCCTAATCTTTCCAACTCCTGTAAAGCTATTGCACAATCAAGGGATTCATTCCCTTTTCTTTTATGTTGTCTAGATTCATATAAAAGTGGCATAATAACCGTTATTTTAGCAGCATGACCACACGTTGCAGCAATTACTCTTTTTATATCTTCAAAATGATCATCAGGAGACATATAATGAACTTTTCCATGCATATTATAACTAATTCCAAAATTACCAACATCACTCAATATATATAAATCACTATTATTTATAGAATCATTAATTACTACTTTACCTTCACCATTACTAAACCGATCTTGACTAATTGAAATATTATAATTTTTTGTCTCTTTATTTAATTTTTTTAATTCCTTATTAATTTTTTGCCCAAATTCTTCACAATTTTTTAACACAATCAATTTTAATTTACTCATTTTAACTCCTCTACTTTCTATAAAATAATAAAAAATGTATAGCTCCTAAAATCAGATAAACCCACTCTAGATTTTAATTACTATACATTCCCATATTTTATTCAATAAAAATAATATAACTAGTAATATAAATATTATAAAACATATCATCATTACCACCTATGTTAATTATACCTAATAATTATTAATAAAGACAAGTACCATTCAAAAATTTTACATAAAAAAACTTCATCCATTTTTGATGATGAAGTTTTCTATTATTAATTAGTTATATAATGAGAGGTTTAAAATTCCTAAACTAGAATCTTTAATATTTACTTATACTACTTATATATCACCTCCATTTATTATATTTATATAATACTTCTATTTAAAGTCGAACCTTGACTATTTTTCTATAAAATATTTAATATTTTTAAAATTTTTATTTATCAATCCTCCTTACTAAAAAAACTATAACAGCTTAATGTGAAATTTTTGTTAAAGTAAGATGAAAAAAGATAAAGTTTTCTATTCTTTATCTCTTTAAATAACACAATATTCAAAACTAACTTTAGCTACCAACTTATCTAAAGCAACTACTTCTACTTCAACAATAGAAATTTTGCTTCCTATTTTTAATAATTTAGCAGTTGCGACTATTTTATCACTAGTTACGGGACGTAAATAAATAATATTCGCTGTAGAAGTAACACCTTTTATATTATTCATTTTTAGTAAAATTCCTGCTGCTGTATCAGCTAAACCAAAAATAAAACCTCCATGAACAATATTATAAGGATTCATACTATTTTCAGTTATCATAGCTTCCATAATACATAAATCTTTATTTATATCCACTAAAGTAAAATTATTATTTTTAATAAAACCTTTAATTTTAGCAAATTCCTCTTGAGCATATTTTTTCATATTCATTTTTTACCCTCTATATTTTTTAATTTTTCAATAGCATCTTTTATATTTTTTACTTCTATCAACTTAATTTTCAATTTTTTTTCTTTCTTTATTTTTACACATTCTTGATAATTTTCTCCACTTGGAACTAAAAAAACATCAGCCTTATCTTTAACAGCTCCTAAAAGTTTATATTTTACTTCTCCTATAGTTCCAATTGACCCATCATCTTCAATTGTTCCTGTTCCCGCAATTTTTAATCCTTTAGTTAAATCTTCTTTTGTTAATTTATTATAAATATCTAAAGTTGTAATTAATCCTCCCGATGGACCTGATTCTCTTTTTTTAAATTTAATTTTAATATTAGGAGTAGTTTCATAAGTATTTAAAGTTTCTAAACCCACTCCTATAACTTTTCTATCTTCTTCAAGATAAACTTTATTCTTTATAAGTTTTTCTTTATTATTACGTCTAACGAGTATATCTACTGTTTCACTATCAATTTGTTGTATATAATCTTGATATTCTTTTATAGTATTAAATTTTTCTCCATTAATACTAATTATCTCATCTTGAACTTTTAACTCTGTTTTATATTCGGAAAAAGTAGCAATTACATAAATTTTAGTATTTATACAATCATATTTTTTTAAAGCTAACTCATAAGCCCATTTAATAGCTGTACTATTCGCAACCTCTAAATCTAAATCACTTCTAAATTCAATATCTTCATAATCTTCATCATCACTATATTTATAATTATTCGTATTTACTCTTTTCCAATCTGGAATCAAAAAACTAAATAAATATGTACTTACTGTTCCTTTTAATTCACTGACATATGATATATTAAAACTTCCTTTACTATCATATTCATCAGCTACTTCTATTCTACTGTCAATATCACTTATACCTCCACTAGTAACTATATAATAATTAACAGGTAAAATACATATAATGTAAGTAAAAAGTAATAAAAGAATAAATTTATATTCCGCTTTTATTAACTTAATTAAATTACTAAAACCTTTCTTAAACATTTAATCACCTTTGTATAATTATAACAAATAAAAGGAGAAATATGAATAAAACTTTAAAAAGAATTATAGTAATACTATTTTTATTTTTTTTATTAATACTTTATTTAATAAATTCTACTTTAATTATTAAAAGTATTATTTCTTATTCTAAACTTTTCTTAACTAAATTATTTCCTGTTAGTTTTATTTTCTTTACCATTTCTTCACTTTTACTAGATTATGGGCTAATTCAACTTATTTCATATTACTTAAAACTTAATACTTCTACCTTATATATTTTTATTATGAGTTTAATTAGTGGCTTTCCTAGTGGAGCTAAATATACTAAAGAATTAGTAGAAAAAAATCTTTTAACTACTAGTGAAGCAAATAAAATTATCATGAGTACCCATTTTCCAAATCCTCTTTTTGTACTTGGTACTGTAAATTTAATTATTGATAATAAATCTCTAAGTATTAAAATATTAATTTCTCTAATATTAAGTAATTTCTTCCTATTTTTACTTTTTAAAGATAAAAATAAAACTGTTGCCTCTTTTAATAATAATAATAGTGATAATACTACTAATTTTTCTTTCTCTTTACAAAAAGCTATTACTTCTTCTTTTACCGTTTTAGAAACTATTTATGGTACCTCACTGTTCTTTTATTTAATTGCTACGATACTTTCACATTATTTATCCTTATCATCTTTTTATTACATTCTTTTAAATGGTTTCTTTGATCTTACCAAAGGAATATCTTCTTTAGCTCTTTTAACAGATTCTAAAACTAAATCTCTTTTAGCTATTTGTTTTATTTCTTTTGGAGGACTAGCAATTCACATGCAAGTAAAAAGTATCCTTACAGATACTTCTATAAAATATAAAAATTTTCTTTATGGACGCCTTTTAGGAACAATATTTGCTTTAATTATTTTTTTAATTATTTATAAATTTTAAAAAGCATTAATAGGACAAACTATATCTATAGCATATCTTTTTCCAAGTTCCGGATGATAAAAGCCTATATAAATAGATAAAACCCCTTTCGAATTATTTAAATAGACATTATTTAATCTTAAATCATATACCGTCTTATCATAAATATTTTTAGCCGACCCAACATTAGGAAGAGGATATTCTATACCATCATAAGTAATCATAAACTTATCATTATTATCTTTATTACTATCATTAAAAATATCTTTTTCCTCTTCACTCATCTTACTACTGGCTAAATATCTAGTAATTTTTAATTCTTTAGAACTGCCATCCTTAAATGACATATTTATTGTATATTGCATGCCACGTCCATCACTATCTGAAAATATACTTTGACTATTAATAGTCGCATTAGTTAAACCCTTTTTTATTAAATCATCTTGAATTATCTTAGTTAAGGTATTTTTATAAGTATAAATTTTTTCTTTAACAGCTTCAATATTTTCCTTATTATTATATGTTGAAATTGTTGTATACATTGAAACAGAAATAATGGAAATTAACACAAAACAAACTAATATTTCTACTGTCGTCATACCTTTTTCATTTAATCGTTTCATTATTTTTTCACCTCAATTGTGGCATAAGTATAATAATTATTATCATCTTTAGTTCTATGAAATTTCATTATTATTCTATATTCAGCCTTATTTAAAGATTCAACTTTATAATTAGGTAAATAATTTACATAATCTTTAAATCTTGTATCTAAAATAGTACTATTTTTTATAGCACTTTTAAAGTCTGTTGTATTATAAGTAATGATATAAATATCTTCTGCTTTTGCATTCATACTTTCTAAAGTACTTTGACATATATTTTTATCGGTCTCATCACTAAAATTATTACAATTAAACTTAACATATTTATAATTTGTAATTGCAGTAGTATCTAATTTATAATTAGCACTTTGAACCATTCTTTTTATCCAATATACAGCATATTTACTATCTATATCATCATAATTTTCTCTTTTTTCATATTCTCCCATTAAAGGATACAAATTATTATACATAATCGAGAAAGTTACCATTAGAAAAACACAAACTACCAAAGTCTCAGCTAAAATGAACCCATTATTATTTAGTTTTTTCATTTTTATAAGTTCAACTCCCTTGCTATTATCTAAAAATTATTATATAATAAAATATAATAAAATACCATAGAAAGTAAACAAAGGGGTTGAAACGATGGTTCAATTTGATGTCAAACGTGTCCAAAAAGGTGCCGAAAGTTTCATGGTGTCTTTTGATTTTACCAAAACACCCATAACTCAAATAGCTGACTATATTATAATTGCTGCTTCTAAACATAATGCCTCTGATATTCATTTCGACCCTCGAGAAGATGGCCTTATGGTCCGTTTTCGTATTGATGGTGATTGTCAAGATTATACTTTTGTACCTAAAGCTTATGAAAGAAACTTAATTACTAGATTAAAACTACTTGCTAATATGAACATTACTGAATCAAGACTACCTCAAGATGGTGCAATCAAAGGTAATTTTGGTGATACTTATTTAGATATGCGTGTTTCTTGTCTTCCCTTAAATGAAGGTGAAAAAGTAGTTATTCGTATTTTGGATTATACAAGAAGTTTACAAGGAATAGAATCTTTAGGTTTTCATCCTAATAATTTAGCTAAAATTAAAAGAATGATGGGTATTCCTAATGGAATTATTTTAACAACAGGAGCAACTGGTTCTGGTAAATCAACTACCACATATTCTATTTTACAAGGTTTAAATAAACCCGAAACTAATATTATTACTGTTGAAGATCCAATAGAAATGAATATTGAAGGAATAAATCAAGTTCAAGTAAATGCGGAAATAGGAATGACTTTTGCTGCAGCTTTAAGATCAATTTTACGTCAAGACCCAAATATTATTCTAATAGGAGAAATCCGTGATTCCGAAACTGCTCAAATAGCCGTTAGAGCATCTATTACTGGACACTTAGTACTATCCACTATCCATACCAACAATTCTCTTTCTACTATTGAACGTCTATTAGATATGGATGTAGAACGTTATTTATTAGCAACTGCTTTAACAGGCATTATATCTCAAAGATTAGCTAAAATGTTATGTCCTTTATGTCGATTTCAAAGACCAACTACTAAATATGAAAAGAAAGTTTTTAAAAATTTTTTACATAAAGATGTAAATACTATTTGGGATGCTAATCCTAAAGGTTGTGAAAAATGTCGTAACGGTTATCATGGCCGAATAGCCTTTCATGAAGTTCTTGAATTAGATGATGATATAAGAAATGCGCTAAATAATGAAAATTTAGAAAAAGAAGATTTAGCAAAAATGGTATATACTAGTAAAACTATCACAATGCTTCAAGATGCCCTTATTAAAGTACTTGAAGGAAAAACTAGTTTTGAAGAAGTATATAGAGTTATTGAAATCGAAAATGAAGATGATGAAAACTATAAAGAAGAAGTTTCTCTTACTATAACCTCTGCACTTCCAGTTGAAGAAAAAACAAGTGATGATTTATTAGATACTACTTCTACTATCAAAGATGAAACTTCAGTATCTTCAATAATGGAGGCAGCAAAAAAGACTCCTTCATCACCAAAACCTATATCAGATTCTATCTCCACAGAAAAGTTATCATCAAATGTCCCATCAACTCCTATTTCTATAACTCCTCCTTCAGCAATAAATACTACCCCTTTAATTCCAAAAACTATTCAGCTAACTCCAAAAATTGCTTCTCCTGACTCGCAAAATTCAACTATTCCAATTACCCTAGCTGAATCTATCCCAATAAAAAAGCCTAATTCCATAATTAAGACTCCCCTAACTCCTTCTCTACCTAATGATTCTAAAGCATCACTTAAAATTGAAAAACTTGATGAAGGAAAATAAAAAGTTAAGACTTATTTACTAATTATCTTAACTTTTTTATTATCTTTAAACAGTTATATTATTATTTTCATCAAAAGGTATTAAAATACATTTTCTACTAGCTAAATAATCACACATATGAACAAAATTTTGATATTTAGTTTTTGGTTTTTCTAAGACCTCTTCTCCATTATAATTTTTAGTCCAAACACCCATATGTGTTTTTATAACATCACATAAAAAAGTAATTTCCTTATCTTCAAGTTTTAATTCATCCTTATTATCTTGAATAAGTTTAACCATTAATAAAGGATGATCAAAGCGCGTATATTTTTCCTTTACTAAACCAGATTTTAAACCATCATGAAACATAAGTCCCATAAGCATTAAATCTTTTTCTTCAGCTGTATATTTTTCGCCAATTGAAGGATCAGCTAATAATTCATGGGCGATTCTTACAGCTGCTTTAGTATGTCGTAAAAGCCCACCTGCTCCCAGTGCATAATCAGGATGATATTTACCTGTTGAAGATGCCTCTACTTCAAAAAAGTAATCAGGCAACAATTTAATAAGTACTCTACAAGCTCTTTTTATGCGCTCATCTTTTATATAATCTATTTCCGTTTTAAAAACTTCATTTCTATCCATTTTTTACTCCTTCTAAGAATCTTATAATAATTTCATTACTAATATACCACTTATTTTCAGGAATGAAAAGCCTTCCCTTTTTATATATAAGAAGCTTATTTTCTATTAAATTTTTAAAATCATAAACTTCATTTAACTTAACTTTAAACTTATCATAAAATTTTGCTAAAGAAATACCTTTACTCATTCGTAACCCTAATATTACTTCATATTCCATTTCATCTTTTACAGAAACCTCTTCTTTTAAATAATCTAGCTTTCCTTTTAAATATTTAGTAAGTGACTTTGTATTTGTAATTCTACTAGTTCCAATATAACTACTAGCTCCTAAGCCAAAACCATAATATTTTTTATTTTCCCAATAACACATATTATGTTTGGACTCATAACCTTTTTTACAAAAATTGCTTATCTCATAATGAATATAATTATTTTCTTTTAATTTTTTACAAATATACTTATACATAGTATAGTCTAAATCCTCATTAATATTTTTTACTTTTTTGATACCAAGTTTAGTATTTTCTTCAATAATTAATGAATAAGTTGCTATATGAGGAACATCTAATTTTAAAATAAACTCTAAATCTTGAGCCAATATTTCTAAATCTTCACCAGGTAAAGCATACATTAAATCTACATTAATATCTTTAAGTCCTATTTCTTTACAATAATTAATTAATTTAGTAGTTTTTTCTAAAGAAATATCTCTTTCTAATAATGCCAAATTTTTTTTATTAATAGATTCAATCCCAAAACTTACTCTCTTAACTCCATATTTTTTATATAATAATAATTTTTCTTCAGTAGTACTTTCAAAATTTCCCTCTATTGTTATATTACAATTATTACTTCTTTTTAATATATTAATAATTTTAAATAACTTTTCTAATTGTCTTATATTTAAACAACTAGGAGTTCCTCCACCAATATAAATAGTATCTAATACCTCACCTTGATATATACTTTTTATTTCTTTTTCTAAAGCATCTAAGTATTTATCAACAAACTCTTCTTTATAAAATACTTTACAAAAATCACAATAACTACAAATATTATCACAAAAAGGTATATGAATATAACAATTTTTCATCTTATTTTACTCTTTCATTTTTATAATATTCATCATATATTTTTTTAGGTATTAATAACACTTTTATTATCGCATCTTCTTTATTTATATTTACATCAGTTACAAAACCCATATTAGCTTTATTTATTAAATACTCACATTCATTATTATTATATGAATTGCTACCTATCAGTACCCCATCATCAAACTCATCAGATATTAAATATTCAATCAATATATTATAGTTAAGACCTAAATTATTTTTTTTATGAAAAAATGATTGAGATAAAACAAGTGATGTACTAACAAAACCAAAATCAAATATATATTTTTGTTTTAAATTTTCTAACTCTTCTATTTTTTCTATTCCATAATCTTTAAAATATTCAATAGATACTCCTCTAAAAGCTAATACATTACCTATTGCTGTTTTTTGATTACTTATAAAATTAGCTATTTCTTGTCCCATTTTTACAAATCTTTCTTTTTGTACCTCATTACCATCTTCTTCATAATTCCATTTATTTCTAAGCGCATTATTTATATGTTTATAATTAAATCCTGAATAATTCTTAACAAAGTCATTATCTATACTGTCTATCAGCGAATAAACTTCTATAGGATCACTAAATTCTTTATAAGTATTAGTTCCTTTTTCTAAACAAAAACATTCTACATCTTTTTGTTTTTCTTTTCCAATCATTCTCCAAATACTATTTATAACTTTACTCATTCCTTTTTCCATATTTACTCCACTTACTTTATATCAGTCGTTAAAATAGATAAAAATGCTTCTTGTGGTACTTCTACATTACCAATTTTTTTCATTCTTTTTTTACCTTCTTTTTGTTTTTCTAATAACTTTTTCTTTCTAGTTACATCCCCACCATAACATTTAGCTAATACATTTTTACGCATAGCTTTAATATCACATCTAGCAATTACATGCGTTCCAATAGCAGCTTGAATAGGTACTTCAAACATCTGTCTAGGAATTACTTCTTTTAATTTTTCTACAACCATTTTTCCTCTTGCATAGGCAAAATCTTTATGAACAATAACACTTAAAGCATCAACTATATCCTTATTTAATAAAATATCCATTTTCACTAAAGCACTTTCTCTATAGCCTATAACTTCATAATCAAACGAAGCATATCCTTTAGTTAAAGATTTTAATTTATCAAAAAAATCATAAACAATTTCTGCTAAAGGCATTTCATAATTAATTGTTACTCTAGTTTGATCTAAATATTCCATATTAATAAAAGTACCTCTTTTGTTACTACAAAGTTCCATTATAGCACCAATATAGTCATTAGGAGTAAACACACTAATTTTTACATAGGGTTCCAAAGTTTTGGCAATGTTTTCTTTTCTTGGCATTTTAGTTGGTGAATCAACTAAAATTTTAGACCCATCTGTTAAGATAACTTCATAGACAACTGAAGGTGAAGTAGCAATTAATTCAATATTAAATTCTCTTTCTATTCTCTCTTCAATAATTTCTAAATGTAAAAGTCCTAAGAAACCACATCTAAATCCAAATCCTAAGGCTTTAGATGTTTCAGGTTCATAACTTAAGGCAGCATCATTTAATTTTAATTTTTCTAAGGCTTCTCTTAAATCTTCAAATTTACTAGCATCAATAGGATATAATCCACAATATACCATAGGTTTCATAGGTTTATATCCTGCTAAAGCTTCCCTAGCTTCTCTATTTTCTAAAGTAATAGTATCACCTACATGGACATCACTAATACTTTTAATTGAGGCATATAAATAGCCAACATCACCAGCACATAATTCATCTACTTTTTTCTCCTTAGGAGTATTAATACTTAATCCTACTACATCATAAACCGCCTTAGTTTCCATCATTTTTATTACATCATTGACATGAACTTTTCCATCAATGACTCTAATACTAATAATTACTCCCCGATAAGGATCAAATAAACTATCAAATATTAGTGCTTTTAAAGGTTTATTTTCATCTCCTACAGGAGCTTTAAATACAGTTATAATCTTTTCTAATAATAACTCAATTCCTACTCCCGTTTTAGCACTAGTTAGAACTATTTCATTTTTATTAAACCCAATATTTTCTAATTCTTCCGTTACTTTTTCCACATTAGCACTTGGTAAATCTATTTTATTTATAACAGGAATAATTGTTAAATTATTATCAAGAGCTAAATATAAATTAGCTAATGTTTGAGCCTCCACTCCTTGCGTTGCATCAACTACTAACACTGCTCCTTCACAAGCTGCTAAACTCCTAGAAACTTCATAAGAAAAATCAACATGACCAGGTGTATCTATTAAATTTAAATAATATTTTTCCCCTTTAAAGTTATAAGTTAATTGTACAGCATTTAATTTTATAGTAATGCCTCTTTCTCTTTCAATATCCATAGAATCTAACATTTGTTCTTTTAACTCTCTTTTTTCTAAAGCTCCTGTTTTTTCAAGTATTCGATCAGCTAAAGTACTTTTTCCATGATCTATATGAGCAATTATACAAAAATTCCTAATATTCTTTTGTTTCATAATTATTCACTCCACCTAAAATTATACTAAATTATTGTACATAAAAACAAGCTTTTGCTTGTTTAAAGAGCTATGGAACTACTAACAAAATAATATCCCGAAGTTCCATAATTAAATTTATAAGTAATAAGTCCTGCTTTATCTATATAATCTTCAATTTTAACAGGATTTACTTTTAACGATTCAGCTGATAAATCATTTTTCGAAGTAATTAGCACTGTTTTTTCATAATCTTTATAAATATTTAAAGTATAACTATCAATTAAATTACCTGTACTATCTTTATTTTGTATCAACTCAGTATAAATAATTCTTTCTTGTAAAAGTACACTATTATCACTATTACTAGTTGCCGATGATAATTTACCATAAAATGGTTCAATTAAATCTTTAGAAATATCACTAGATTTTTTAAATACAGTGGTAAAACTATCTGTTTGTGAATCATAAGTTAAAGTTCCAATATTATTATTTTGAATCGTAAAAGGAAAAGTTAATTCTATCGCTCCAGCTGTTGAATAAACTATTTTATCTCCAAAAAAACTTTTCATATAATTTTTTATTTTTTCATTAGAAATAGAATATATATTATAATTTTCATTATCTTTTAATCCTGTATCAATAAAGTCTTCTTTTTTTGCAAACATCATAGCATAATAATATTTTTCATAATTTGTAAAATTATCCATTGTAACACGTTGTTCTTTGACAAATTTATCATATCTTTTCCCTAAAACCCCATAAGTTGCAATATTATATAAATTAACAACACTTTGATTATTTATATCTAAAGAAACTTCTCCATTAGTTTGATTCTTATCTTTTTTGCCAAATAAAGTAGTACTAGCAAAAAAAACTAAAACACCTACTAAAAGAGCAATAAATATTACAATTACAATAGTAATTTTATTTGTCGGCTCTTTAGAACCAGGTTCTACAATATCTTCACCAATTTTAAAATCCATTATATCCCTCTATTCTAAGTGTATTATATCTAATTTTTAGTTAGAAGTAAACATTAAATAAGTTCTTTAGAATCTTCTAATTTAACACTAACTAATTTAGAAACACCTGATTCTTGCATTGTTATTCCATATAAAGAATTTGCATATTCCATAGTCTTCTTTTTATGAGTTATAATTAAAAACTGTGTTATATCTTTATAATTAGCTAAATATTCCCCAAATCGTGAAACATTAGCTTCATCTAGTGCTGCTTCTACCTCATCAAATAAACAAAATGGAACAGGACGAACATTCAAAATAGCAAATAATAAAGAAATAGCAGTTAACGTTTTTTCTCCTCCTGAAAGAAGAGAAATAGTCGTTAGTTTTTTACCTGGAGGCGATACTTCTATTTCAATACCTGTTGTTAAAAGATCTGTAGGATCTGTTAATTTCAAATCAGCATCTCCTCCACCAAAAAGGCTTCTAAATACTTGTTTAAACTCTTTTTGAATAGCAGTAAATGTATTTTTAAATTCTTCTATCATTACTCCATCCATTTCATTCATTATTTCTAAAAGAGTATCCTCTGCTTTTAATAAATCTTCTTTTTGATTAGTTAAGAAAATATAGCGAGTATTTACCCGTTCATACTCATCAATAGCCGCTAAATTTACCATACCAATTTTTTTAATATTATTTTTTAAAGTATTAACTTTTAACCGTGCCTCTTCTGGTTCAATATCTAATTTATAATCACTTCTAGCTTTTTCAAAAGAAAGTTCATAATCATTTGCTAACATCATAAGCATATTATCCAATTTAACATCTGCTCTATTTATTTTTACTTCTAATTCCCGTGAAGTTTTTTCCAAATTATGCAAAGTATTGTTTCTATATTTTTCTTCTACCTTATTCTTCTCTATTTTATCCTTTAACAAACTTATATCTTTATTAAGAGCTTTTAATTTAAGTTGAATTTGTTCTTTAACTGCACATTTTTCATGATATAACTTAATAAGTTCCTGTTCTTTTTCACTTATTGTATTATTATTTATAAGCTCTAATGATTCAACTTCTTTATTAAGATTAGTTAAATTTTCATTAAGTGAAAGTAATTCCCCATTTTTTTCTTTGTACTCTTCATTTAAATGAACATTTTCTTTAGATAAAGTAAATACTTGTTCTTCTGTAGTAGTTATTTCTTTTGCTAATGTATCTATTTCAGAAGTTATTTCTTGAGCTTCTTCTTGTAATATCTTTTCTGTTTCCAGCTGCTGCTTTAATTCTTGTTTAGTCATAATAATACTTTTAGAATTATAACTTGAGCCTCCTTGAAGAGATCCTCCTACATTAACAACATCTCCATCTAATGTAACAATTTTATATCGAGCCTTAATAAGATGAGATAATTTTGTAGCAGCATCAATATTAGTAGTAACAATTATAGTTCCAAATTGATTTTTAATAATATTTTGATATTTTTTATTATAAGATACTAACTCACTTAAAACTCCTATAAAATCTTTATTATTTTTTAACATATTTAAACTATCATAATCAATTTCCCGAGCTTTAATAATTGATAATGGAAAAAAAGTAGCTCGTCCCAAATGATTATCTTTCAAATAATTAATAGCCAATTTAGCAGCTTCTTCATCCGTAGTAATTATAAAATTCTTATTACTAGCAAGAACAACATTTAATGCCTTAACATATTTTTCTTCAGTTTGTAATATATTCCCAATAGTGTTATGAATCCCCATTAAATTAGAATTTGTTAATACTTTTTTTACACTAGTTGGGGCATCTCCATTTTGTTCAATTTCTACTTTTAATAAAGAAATCTTATGATTTAGAGAAATTAAATCTTGACTATGTTTAGAAAAATCAGAATTTAATAAATTTCTTTTTGCCTTTAAAGTAGTTAATTTATCATTTACCTCTGTTATTCTTTTAGTAGTATTTTCTCTAGCTAAAGAAATAAGTTGCATCTCTTCTTCTAAAACATTAATACTTCTTTCTATTTGAGCTTTCTTTTCCAATAAAAGTCTCATTTTTTCTTTTCTTTGAGCTTCCTTAGTATTTGTTTTACTTCTTTCTATTAATAAATTTTTCTCCCCATTAATTTTTTCAACTTCTGCTGAAACTATAACTAATTCATTATTTAAATTAGCTTGTTCATTTTCTAGTTTTTCTAAAGAAATATTATCATTAATACTATTAGCATCTGTCTTACTAGTCTCACTTGAAATAGCCAATATTTCTCTTTCAATTTTTTCCTTTTTTTGTTTATTTTGTTCTAATTTAGAATTAATATTATCAATATCATAAGCTAATAAAGCTACTTCATATTTATCTAAACCTTTTTTATTTTCAAGATATATTTTAGCTTGTTCACTTTGTTTTTTTAAAGGTTCTATTTGTAATTCTAACTCTGCTATTATATCATTTATTCTCTCTAAATTAGAATGTGTTTTATCAAGTTTATGTAGAGCTTCTTCTTTTCTTTTTTTATATTTTAAAATAGAGGCAGCTTCTTCAAAAATAGCTCTTCTATCATTTGCTGAATTACTAATAATTTTTTCTACTTCTCCTTGAGAAATAATATTAAAAGACTCTTTTGCCATACCCGTATCAATTAAAAGATTAGTAATATCCTTTAATCTACATTTCTCATTATTTAAATAATATTCATTTTCACCACTCCGATAAACTCTTCTTTTAATAGATATTTCTGTATAGGGAATATTTATATAATAATCCGAATTATCAAATATTAATTCTACAGTAGCAACATTAAGGGCTTTTCTACTTTTACTTCCCGAAAAAATTACATCACTCATGGAGCCTCCTCCACGAAGTGATTTTATTGATTGTTCACCTAAAACCCATCTAACAGCATCCACAATATTACTTTTACCAGATCCATTTGGTCCTACAATACATGTTGTCTTTCCATCTAATTTAATATCTATTTTATCTGCGAATGATTTAAACCCACTAGTTATAATCTCTTTTAAGTACATACTTTCACCCTAATATAGAGTATACTATAATTTATAAATTTAGACAAATTAAAAATAGGTTATTTTTCCAGACTTTCACTCAATAGCTCATCCAACGTAACTAACGAATAGCCCCTCGTTTTAATATAATCTATAACTAATGCTAATTCAGAAGAATTAGGATTTACTGGAAAAGATATAATAGCCGAATTAGTTAATTTTTCTTTTATTTCTGAATAAAGTGATTTTTCTATTTTAATAGTAGGAATAATAGTATGCATTTTTAAACTTGAACATAACTCAATTATTTCTTTATTATCATAATCAGCATAACAATATTTAACTTCTTTTTTAGTAATAGATTCTAAATAATTTTTAGCACTTTCAAAATAAGTTGGATTATAAAGCTTATTATAAGCTAATAGTTCTAATTCATAATTAGTATATTTTAATACCAAAGCTAAATTTTTTTCCAGTAATACTCCATCTATAAAAAAGGTAGCTTTAACATTTTTATTTTCTAAAACAGATAAAATATCGAAATTAAAAAAATCTTTAGTTAGTTTAAAAAGTAAAGCCACACTCTTACTTTCTTTATTACCACTAACTATATATTTATCATAATAATCATTAACTGAAATCACTGGATATGTTTCTTTAAAAGTAGTAAGTATTTCATTATAAGAACCATATTGTTTCATTTTAGTATAACTTTTTTTATAATCAATTGCTTTGCCATTTTGTCCCGGAATTATTTTATTTCCTATAATTTTAGCATTTTTAGGTAATATTTCATATTTATTATTAGTTGCTTTTATTTGTTTCATTATAGGATCAATATTTTGAATTATTTCTATAGATTTATTTGTATAATAAAAACTAAATATTAATAATGTAATAGCTAGTAAAGCTTGTTTAAAATTTTTTTTTATTATTTTCACGTATAATCACCTAAAAAATTATATGAAAAAAAAGTTCACTCCATGAACTTTATTTTTCTTTAGTATCTGAGGTTGTTTTTTTTCCTTTAGGAAGAGCTTCTCTTCTTGAAAAGTTTTGTCGTCCTTTTTTATCAGGTCCTAGGGCTTTAATAATTATTTCATCTCCTACTTTAACAACATCTTCAACTTTTTTTACTCTTTCATGCGCAAGTTCTGAAATATGAACTAACCCTTCACAGCCTGGCCATAATTCAACAAAGCAACCAAAACTCTCTATTTTTACTACTTTCCCTTCATAAATTTTACCTATTTCAATTTCTTTAGTAATATCTTCAATCATCTTTCGTGTTTTTTCAATTATCTCTTTATCAGTATGATAAATAATAACTCTACCATCATCTTCTAAATCTACTTTAACAGCATTAATATTAGTTACTTCTGTAACATTAGAGGCTTCACAAATAATTTTAGTAATTGTCTCTCCTCCACGTCCAATAACATCTTTAATTTTACTTGGATTAATAGTAAAAGTAACCATTTTTGGAGCATATTTAGAAACTTCTTTACGAGGCTCTTTTATTTGTTTTTCAATAACTTTTAAAATTTCTAATCGAGCTTTTTTAGCTTGTTCTAAGGCTTCTTTTAATATATTTTCGGTAATTCCTTTAATTTTTATATCCATCTGTAAAGCTGTTATTCCATCTTTAGTACCTGCAACTTTAAAATCCATATCTCCTAAATGATCTTCCATACCTTGTATATCTGTTAAAATAGTATATTCATCCCCTGCTGTAATTAATCCCATTGCAATCCCAGCAACAGGTGCTTTAATTGGAACACCCGCAGCCATTAAAGACATACATCCAGCACAAATACTTGCTTGTGAAGAAGATCCATTTGACTCTAAAATTTCTGAAACTACTCTAATTGTATATGGAAATTCCTCTTCACTTGGAATTACTTGGGCAAGGGCTTTTTCTCCTAAAGCCCCATGTCCTATTTCTCTTCTACCAGGAGCTCCATATCTACCCGTTTCTCCAACTGAAAATTGAGGAAAATTATAATGTAACATAAAACGCTTTTGATCTTCCATACTTAAGCCATCTAAAATTTGATGTTCTCCCAACGCACCTAAAGTTGTTACTGAAAGAGCTTGTGTTTCCCCACGGGTAAATAAAGCTGACCCATGTGTACGTGGTAATAAATCAATATCTGTAGATAATTTTCTAATTTCATCCATTTTTCTACCATCAGCGCGTAATCTTTCTTTTACAACTATATTTCTAAATAATTCATATTCTATATCTGAGAGAACCATATTTACTTTTACTAATAATTCTTTTAATTCTTGTTCTTTTAGCCTATCTTCATTTTCTTTCGTATATAAATCTATTACCTCTTCTTTTATTGTATCTATAGCATTATATTTTTTTAATTTATCTTTAATACGAAGAGCTTTATCCATCTTTTTACTAACAAGTTTTTTAATTCTTTCAATCATCTCTTCATCAGGAGTTAATGTTTCATATTCCATTTTTTCTTCCCCAATTTCTTTGATGATTTTTTCTTGGAATTTAATTAATTCTTTAACTGCTTTATGTCCATACATTAAAGCTTCTAACATTATGTTTTCCTTAACTTCTTTAGCACTAGATTCAACCATATTAATAGCTTCTTTAGTTCCAGCAACTGTTAAATCTAATTCAGAAACTTCTAATTCTTCTGGTGTTGGATTAATTATAAATTTACCCTTTACCCGTCCTACTTTTACTCCAGCAATTGGTCCATTAAAAGGAATCTTAGAAATACAAGTAGCTAAAGATGATGCAAACATAGCTGTTAATTCTGGAGAACAATCTTGATCTACTGATAAAACTGTCGAAATAATTTGAACTTCATTTTTAAATCCTTCAGGAAACAAAGGTCTCATAGGTCTATCTATCATTCTAGCTGCCAAAGTTGCTGCCTCACTTGGACGCCCTTCTCTTTTTATAAATCCTCCTGGTATTTTTCCAACAGAATATAACTTTTCTTGATAATTAACTGTTAGTGGAAAGAAATCAGATAATAAATTAACATTCTTAGAAACAACTGCCGCCGTTAAAACAACTGTATCATTATATCTAACTAAAACTGCCCCATCCGCTTGTTTAGCAAGTTCCCCATGTTCTACAACGATTTTTCTACCATGAAAATTTAATTCAAATGTTTTCTTTTTCATATTTTACCTCTCCTTAATTACATAAATTATAAAAAATAGACACTAAAAATAAGTGTCTACTTTCTTAAACCTAATTTTTTAATTACTTCACGATATTTTTGAATATCCTTTTTTGCTAAATATTGTAACATATTCTTACGTTGTCCTACTTTTTTTAACAACCCTCTACGAGAATGATAATCATGAGTATGTACTTTTAAATGTTCTGTTAATTCATTAATTTCTTCTGTTAAAATTGCAATTTGTACTTCTGCAGAACCAGTATCATGCTCATTTTTAGCAAATTCTTTTATAATCTTACTTTTTACTTCTTTTGTTAAAGCCATTATTAACACTTCCTTTCTATATAATTCGCCACTACTAAGTATAAAGTCGGAATATCTTTAAACTGAGTACCGGTAAGCAATATGTATTATACTATCTTTTTTTATTTTATGCAAGCACTTTTTATCCGCAAAATTAGTATTTGAAATATTAACTCATTTATGCTAGAATATTAGTTACTTTTAATGAAAAGAGATGAAAAGTATGCTAACATTTTCTAATGATAACATAAAAAATTGGCTTAAAGATTCCGTAAACATGTATTTAAAATTTAAAAAAGACAATTCTGAAGAAGCAGCTATTGTATATTCATTATTACTAAGCTCTAAAAATAAAAATTCTTTTTTAGATGCCTTATATGATTTAACTGATATAAACTTTCCCAAAATAGATATCAATGAAGAAAAATCTAATTCCAATAACAAATTTAAATATTATAAAAAAATAAGTACTCACCTAGAAAAATTAGAAAAGAATTTTTTAAAAGAATTTTTACATATTGATAATGGCCATTTAAATTTAGGATATCTTGAAATAGTAGCTCTTCTAATGATTTATTATCCCGAACCAACAAAAAAATTATTTCAATTAGATGATAAAAAATATCATCAACTAATTGAAGTTTTAAAACAAAAAATATTAACTGAATTTAAAAATAATCAACTTGAAAATATAAAAAAAGTTAAAAAAAATAAAAATGATGTAGGTGAATTAGCTGAATATGGGGCTTATAATTTAATTGCCCAAGATTTTTCTAATAATCCTTTAGTTGGAAACGAACAAGCATTAAGAAAAGTAATAAAAGTTTTATTAGGTGGTAACTCTTTAATTATCTTGGGAGAAGCTGGGGTAGGAAAAACTACTTTAGTTAATGGCATAGCATATAATATAAAAATGGGAAATATTCACGATGCTTTAAAAGATAAAAGAATAATTATGTTACCTGTCATGGGTCTTACTGCTGATACCCAATATATAGGTACCTTAGAACAACATATAAATGACATCATCTCTTATGCCAGAAAAAATAAAGATGTAATTTATTTTATAGATGAAATACATATGATTATGGGAGCTGGTCAATCAAAAGAAGATAATATAGATATCTCAAATTTATTAAAGCCCTTTATTTCCGATAAAACATTACAAATAATTGGAGCTACAACTTTGGATGAATTTGATAAAACTATTAATTGTGATCCCACAATTAGAAGAAGATTTAGAACAGTAACTTTAGCTGAACCTACTGATGAAGAGGTTATAAATATTGCCAACCAATATATTTCTATAAAATCCAATGATTTTCAAATTGATTGGACATTCAATAATGATTTTTTAAAAATCTTAGTATACTTAACAAGTTCCAAAAATCGCAAATATTATGAAACAATAAATAATCCAAATATAACTCTAAATATCATTGATGGTATATTTGAAAGTGCTTTATATCATGAAAGAGATTATATTAATAAACAAGATGTAATTGAAGCTATTCAAGATAATGAAATTTTATCATCAACAAAAAAAGAAGAATTAATAACTAAATTATCTTCCAATAAATTCTATTTAGAACAACAAGAAATACCTAATAGTAAAATTTTAACACTTTCTCCAAAAAATAGCTTATAATTTTTAAGAAATGTGATATATTTATTATGGTGATGATAAATGAATAAAAATAAAAATTTAATTAAAAATATTGCTAAATTATTTATTATAATGTATATATTTTTTAATAGTTATTTATTTCAATGTATTCCTATTTATTTATTTAATATAGATATAAATAATATAAGTGGTTCCATGCAAGTTATTCTAAATTCTTTTTCCAATATTGTATTGGTTTTAATATTATTTATTATCTATAGAAAAGATTTAAAAAAAGATTGGCTTACTTTTAAATCTAAACTAGTAGATAATTTAAATACTGGATTTACTTATTGGTTTTGTGGTCTTTTTATAATGCTGATTTCTAATTTAATAATTAATTTTGTATTTAAAGCAGGAGCTGCTGGTAATGAAGAAACTGTCCAAAGTATGATTAAATATTTACCTTGGTTAATGTTTATAAACGCTGGTTTTATTGCCCCATTTAATGAAGAAATTATTTTTAGAAAAACTTTTAAAGATATATTTAAAAATAAATGGGCTTTTGTTTTTATCTCCTCTTTAATCTTTGGGGGAGCACATGTCATTGGAAATGTAAGTAATTTTTTAGACATACTATATATAATTCCATATGGAGCCTTAGGTGGAGCCTTTGCATTAGCTTATTATAAATCAGATTCTATATTTACTTCCATGACTGTCCATATGTTTCATAATTCTGTACTTGTCTTATTGTCTATTTTATAAAAAAAATACCAAATCTTATGCTTTGGTATTTTTTTAGGAATAAATTTTTTCTAAAAATTCTTTAACACTTATTTATATCCTCTTTTTATTCTTTTATCTATAAAAGCTATTCCTAAACAAATTATACTTTGAATTAAAATTGTTAAAATATAACCCACCCAAAAATTATCTAGAACAATTATATTCAAATATATTAAAGTGTAAAACATATAAAAAACTATTAATGAAAACAAATAATTAGCAACTGTCAACATATAATATTCTTTTGTATTATTTAACAAAAAGGAATAAATTGTTAAATTTACAAACTGACTAATTATATATCCACAAAATTCTCCACTAATATTAGTTAAAATTAATTCTCTTCCTAAAGAAACTGTTATTAACGTAATAAATAAAACTACTGATAATCCCGATATAGCTATAGCTACAACAGATTTTTTATACCCATATTTTTTTGTTATAAAATTTGTTATTAAATATAAAAATGGAAGTAAAAATATGGAATATGTTAGTGCCACTTTCCCAATATTAAATGTATATGTTTTTAAAGACTCAGTTAAAATTGCTGCTGTTGCTAAAATCATTATATACATCCAACTATCATCATAATATTCTTTTTCTGTAACTAATTTATTTTTCTTCATAAAAAATCCCTTTCTATCTTACTTTCTATTTTAGCATAAAATCTAATATTAAAAAAGCATTTTCTTTTACTAATTATTATGTATTTTTTCAATAATTGTTTCAATATGATCTCCATAGTCTATTGAAGTATCATAAATAAATTTTAATTCTGGTGTATGCCGTATTTCTACTCTCTCTGCCAGTTTCATTCTAATAAACGATGCTGCTTTTTCAAGCGCTTCTTGAGTTTTTTTCTCATCTGTCTCATTTAAAATACGATAATATACTTTGGAAAAACTTAAGTCATTAGTAGTATCAACGTCAGTAATTACAACAAATTTAATAGCTTGATCTTTAATTTCAGTCATTATTATTTTACTTATTTCTTCTTGATATAAGTGATTTATTCTTTCAATTTTTATATTTGCCAATTGCATCATCTCTTTTCTAAATATTAAATACATTATACCATGTATATCATTAAACATAAAGTTTTAAATTTTTCTATTATTTTTCAATACTTTTTAGTATAATATCTTTGAGGGGATTCTATGAAAAGTAATATTGAATTAATAGAAGATATAAAAAGGGATAAAACTAAACGGGAATTTTTTTTAAAAAAAGTAAAAGATAGTATCGAGAAATATTCATTTAATTTTACTAATCAAGAATTAGAAGAGTTATTAGATGAAGCAATTGAAAATTATAATGATTCCATAAAGATTACTTTAATTTTTTATTTAACAGCCTATATTAAGAAAAGATTAGAAGAAAAAAAAGGCAATCAAGAGAAAAGTAAACTTTTTACTTGGGAAGAAATTGCTATTATTAACCAATATTTAGAAAATAATAATGGCCAATATCAGTATTTAGCAGTAATTAAAATGAATAATAAATTTATAGATATAGATGTAAATGCTGTTATCAAAAAATTTAAAAATTTAGTTGTTAAAAATGAAAGTGTTGTAGAAGAAATTTTTCCTAATGCTAAAAAAAGATTAAAGCAACGAATTTTATTTGAAAAAAATGGTAAAGTTAAAAAAATTTCAGCAGAAGATTTAGAATTACTTGGTTATTTCACTGGTCAAATAAATGATATTTGCTTAGATGTTGAAGAATTAGCTGCCATTAAAGACTATTCTGAATTAACAGTTAAAACTAAATTAATTGATATTTATTCATGTTTGGATGATGAAAATAACTTATTAACAGTTACCACTAAATACCCTAATATTATAGAAATGCTTATTATTAGAAGTGCAAATCTAAATATAACTCTACCTACTAGTATTTTAGAATTCCAACTTAATCAAGACGTAAATTTTTTAAGACACATTTACAGCAAAGATAATGAAGGTAATTTTAGACCCTTAACAGAAACCGCCAGCAAATTAAATTTAAGTTATATAGAATTTATAAAGAAAAAAGAACAAATTGAAAATAAAATAAAAACAACTCCTAAATATAAATTTCAAATTTTAAAAATATATCCAACTTATAGTAAAGATAAAAAAGAATTTAATCTAGCTCAAAATACAAAAAAAATAAGATCTTTAAATAAATCTCAACCTCGAGATAACCACCCAGAAAAGTCAAAAATAAATATAGCAGCTGACACAAATTCACCTAATAAAAACTTTGCAAAATATTTAGAAATTTTAAAATTAATTTATTTACCTACCAAAGATGGCGTTTATTTAGATAATTATCAAGAAATGGCTAAACTTTCAAATATGGAATACCGTAATTTTATTAAAGTAAAAAATAAAATTTTAAAATTAGTTGATAGTGATTATAATTTTAGAAATTTTTTATTAGATAATTGGCCCACTTTTTTTGCAGATAGAAAATTAAAAATTCAAATACACCCTACAACACAATTTGATAAAGATATAAAATTTTTAAAATATATATTAAAATATAATAATGGTCGATGTTTAACTATCAAACAATTAGCCGAAGAGATAAATACTGAAGCAACAAATATGACTTGTAAAATTATTAACTTATTCAAAAAGATAAATGAAGATAGTGAATTTGAAAAAGAAATTTTAGCAGAAATTCCTGATTTCAAAAAAAGAGTAGAAACATTTTCAAAAACCTGTTCTATTACTGCTATTAATAATTATTTAAATAAATATTCAACAGAAGAAACTGTCATGATAAATATTTTAGAAAAAGATGAAGATGGACTTTACAAAACTATAAAAGAAATAGCTAAAATATGTCACGTATCTATAACTGAAGTTTATAGAGTTAAAAATAAAATTTTAGCTCTTGAATTACCTCCTCAAACTATTACTGATAAAACATATATAGCTCAACTAGAAAAAAAATATCCCTTATTTCAAGAAATGTTAAGAAAAAGAAAAGAATTTTATAAAAACCAAGAATTAGTCATTTTAGAAAATGAAAAAAGAAAATTTCGTGATGAACTTATTCCCTTTATAAAAGAATTAATTGAACAAGATGAAAATGGTAAATATAAATCCGTTAAAGATTTAGCTACAGAAAAAAATTTATCAGAAACAAAAGTTAAAAATACAATTAAAAAATTTTATACTTTACTTAATAAAAATGTTGAATTTAAACAATTATTAGAAAAGTATTATCCTGATTTTTCACAATCAGAAATTAATTATAGTAATATTAATGATGATTTAGATAACTTTATTGGATATAAAAAGCAAATAAAACTATTAAAAGCGATATATTTACCAAATGAAAATGGTACATATACTAATCTTATAGAACGTGCTAACTCCTTAAATATGAGTTATGCTACTCTTATAAATCGTAAAAAAAGAATTCTTAATTTAATTGCTACTAATGAAAAATTTAGAAAGGATTTATTAGACAGCTGGCCTACATTTTTTGAAGACAAAGAAAAATATGAAAGTATAAATAAAACTATTATTAAAGATATTAACTTTTTAAAGTCCATTTTACAATATGACGAAAATGGTAATTGCTTTTCAATAACTGCTCTTACCAAAAAATTAAATGTAAGCCATCCTAATGTTTTAACTATAAAAATAAGAAAAATTATTAACGAAATAAATAATTTTCCGGAAATTAAAGCCTTAGTTTTAAAAAGTATTCCTGACTTTGAAATAAGACTTAAAAATTTTTCTAAAGTTACTAAAATAAAGATAGTTAATCAATATTTTGATAATGAAGAAATTTACAGTAAAAATTTAGAATTTATAAAATTATACTTAAAAAAAGATAGTGAAAATTTTTATTTTTCTATAAATAATATAGCTAGAATACAAAAAAAATCTCCTAATAATATTTTTCTAAAGAAAAAGCGCGTTTTTAATAATTTTTTACAAGATATTAAATTTAGAGAATATATTAAAACTAATGCCCAAGAATTATATTCAGAATTAGAATTTTTAATAAATTTAGAAGATGATAACTTTTTTTTACAAACTATATTACAAAAAGATGAAAATGGAGAACTTTCACCACTAGAAAGTACAGCTCAAAAAATACATATTAGACTTCCAATATTAAATTTAAGAAAAGCTAAAATTATGAAAAAAGCAGCCCGTGATGAAACATATCGTAAAAAGTTATTAGAGCAAAATCCTAATTTAGAAGAAGAAATCCTTAAATTAGACAATCTTTCCAAAAAAGACCAACAACTACCTGTAAGTCATAAAAATAAAAATTTTGAATATTACTATAAAGTATTACAAGTATTAACTGAAAACCCAACCGGCAATCTCTCAATAAATAAAGCTATTAATACCTTAAATATTGATATTCAAGAATTTGTTAACTTACAAAATAAAATTTTTACTCTTTTAGACACAAATAATTCTTTTATAAATTTTATAAAGAAAAAAAATCCTGAAATGTTAGATTTAATCACAACTTATAGGAAACAATCATATGATTTATCAAATAGTGAAAAAGCTATAGTAGATAAAATATTTGGTAATCAAACAAGAATAATGAAAGGCAATAAAACAATAGCCCAAAAACTTAATTTTAATGTTACCTACTTTTCTCATTTAAAATCAAACATTTCTTTTAAATTAATGCATAATACTCAATTAACTAATGTCTATCCAACTGAAATTACAAATGCCCTTATTCAAAATAATTATGCTTCTTCTAATAGTATTAGTATTGCCGAAGATCAACTTCAAAAAATGAAAGAAACTGTTAGTAAATTAGATATTCCTAATTATAAAGATGAAAATGCTTTAAAGACTTTTAAAGAAGTAATTAAAAATTTAAATAAGTCTGTATATCATGATTATGTAGAATTATGCAATTATGAACAAAAAATAATATTAGCATTAAGATTCGGTTTTTTTAATGAAACCATATATTCTACAACAGATGTAGCTAAAATATGTAATGTTTCTACCCAATATGTTGATTTATTAGTCAATGAATGCATTAAATTATGTAAAAAGAATTTTAATACTTTTAAAAGCATAGTAAAAACTAAGCCTAAAAATTAAATTCTTAGTACACTTGATAAAAACACTTCTAAAAATAATAGAAGTGTTTTATTACGTATAGCTTTAAAAAAGATGATTGAATTTATCATTCAATACATCTTATAAATAGAATTATTTATTTATCTTTCTTTTTCTACTAGTTCATAAACTTCAATGACATCATTTTCTTTATAATCTTGACAATTTTCTAAAGTAACTCCACAATCCATATCTTTCTTTACTTCTTTAACTTGATCTTTTTCATGTTGAAGAGTCTTAACTGCCCCATTATAAATTACTACATTATCACGGATAATACGAGCTTTAGCATTATTTTTAATAATCCCACTTGTAACATGACAACCAGCAATTAAGCCTACTTTAGAGAATTTAAATATTTGTCTTACTTCCAGTGTTCCAATTACTTTTTCTTCAAAAATTGGTTCTAACATGCCTTTCATTGCTGCTTCCATATCTTCTACTACTTTATAGATAATATCATAAGTTTTAATTGATACTCCATACTGCTTAGCAGTATCCATTGTTGAATTAGCCCCTCTTACATTAAAACCAATAATTATAGCATTAGAAGCACTTGCTAGAACAACATCACTTTCAGTTATAGCACCCACTGCTGCTCTAATAACTTTTACTTTTACCCCTTCTACATCTATTTTTTCTAGCGCATTTTTAACAGCTTCTGCACTACCATTAACATCCGCTTTTAAAATTACATTAATTTCTTTTACTCCTGCTTGAATTTGATTAAATAAATCTTCTAGCGACATACTACTCAAATTATTAATTTGCTTTTTAGCTCGATTTTGTCTTGCTGTTGCGATTTCTTTAGCTTGCTTTTCCGACTCAAAAGCCATAAATTTATCTCCTGCACTTGGCACTTCAGAAATGCCTGTAACCTCAACTGGTGTAGAAGGCCCAGCTTCAACTATATTTTGCCCTTTATCATTTTTTAAAGTACGAACCTTTCCCGCATAGTTACCAATAACAATAGGATCTCCTAAACGAAGGGTACCATTTTGAATTAAAAGTGTAGCAATTGAGCCAACTTTATGATCTTTTCTTGATTCAATAACTGTTCCTGAAGCATAACGATGAGGATTTGCTTTATATTCTTGCATTTCTGCAACTAATAAAATATTCTCTAATAAATCATTAATTCCTTCTTTAGTAGTTGCCGATATCTTATTAACAATAATATCTCCTCCCCACTCTTCAGGAGTTAAGCCATTTTCTACTAAACCACTCATAGTTTTTTCAATATTTGCTTCAGGCTTATCAATTTTATTAATCGCCACTATTATAGGTACCCCAGCAGCTTTAGCATGATCAATTGCTTCTTTAGTCTGAGGCATTACTCCATCATCTGCTGCCACTATAATTATAACTATATCAGTAATACTAGCTCCTCTTGCCCGCATTTCAGTAAAAGCAGCATGTCCTGGAGTATCAATAAAAGTAATTACTTTACCATTATAATTTACAGAATAAGCTCCAATTGCCTGTGTTATTCCTCCTGCTTCATTAGAGGCAACACTTGTTTCTCTAATCGCATCAAGAAGAGTTGTTTTTCCGTGATCTACATGCCCCATAATAGTTACTACTGGAGGACGAGATTGTAAATCTTCTTCTTTTTCCTTTATTTCATAGTTTTCAAAATTAGAAATATCTGCTGTTTCTTCTTTTTTTAATACTTTATTATATTCAGCTACAATAACCTCTGCAGAATCATAATCAATACTTTGATTAAGAGATGCCATAATTCCCAGAATCATAAATTTCTTTATCAACTCTACTCCCGGAACACCTAAAACATTAGCCAAATCAGTAACAGTCATACCATCATGATATAAAACAATATTTTCATCTTGTTTAGCTTCATTACTTTGTAATTTTTCACGATGCTTATAAATATTTTTTCTTTCTTTGAAAAATTCTTTTTTAGTACCTTCTACCTTTTTAGTATTTTTAGACTTTACTTTAGTAAATGATGTCTCGTTATCTAAATCAATTTTGGTATTTTTAGCTAATTCTTCGGCAAGATCCGTTACTTCTTCATCAAGTCTTCTTTCTTCTAAGTCTTCCACATCGCCTGATATATAATCCTCTTGATCTTGATATTCATTATCAAGTAATGTAATACTAATGTCATCTAAGAGACTATTTTCATCTTGATATTCTATTCCTATCTTATCACATAAAGCTTCTATTTCTTCAACTGTTTTACCAACATCTTCTGCATAATCTTTTATGGTAAACATCTGCCTCACCTCACCTTTCTATAATTTTTCTTAATTCTTCATATATATTATCTTCAATATTACATTCTAATTTTTTTTCTAATATTTTACTTTTCCTTGCTTGTTCTAAAACAGCAAGGTCTTTTTTAATATATGCTCCTCTTCCATTTAATTTTCCTGTTTCATCAACATTTACAATACCTTCTTTATTTCTTACAATTCTTATTAATTCTCTCTTGGGATAACTTTCTTTTGTTACTACACAAGTTCTTACTGGTATTTTCTTTTGTTTCATTCATTTTCTCCACTTAGCGAAAATTAATTCCTGCTTCTTGAGCTTGTTCTGTTGACTTAATATCTATTTTATAATGTGTTAATTTGGAAGCAAGACGAGCATTTTGACCTTTTTTACCAATAGCTAAAGAAAAATTATCTCCATCAGCTATAACCATAGCCTCCTGTTTTTTAGGATCTGTAATAGCAACTTTTAAATCTTTAGCTGGAGATAAAGCATTTTCAATAAATATAGCTGGATCAGAATCATATCGTACAACATCTAATTTTTCTCCATGTAATTCTTCAATTATCCTAGCAATTCTACTTCCTTTCTCTCCTATACAAGCGCCTATTGGATCAATATTAGGATTTTCCGAATAAACAGCTACTTTACTTCTATTTCCAGCATCCCTAGCAACACTATATAACATTACACTTCCATCAGCAAGTTCAGGAATTTCTAATTCAAATAATCTTTTAACAAATCCATAATGTGTTCTACTCAATAAAATTAATAAATTTTTTCCATTATTATCCACTTTAGAAACATAAACTTTTATTTGTGAACCCATTTCAATTTTTTCTCCCGGAATAATATCTTTTTTTGGTAAAATTCCATTTGTTCTACCTAAATCAATAAAATAATTATCAGTATCTTCTAAAGCAACAGTACCTACTAATAGTTCATCTTGTTTATCTCCAAACTCTTCCATAATACTATTACGTTCAGCTTCTCTAATTTTTTGAATTACTACTTGTTTAGCTGTTGCTGTTGCTACACGTCCAAAATCTTTTGGAGTTACTTCTGTATCAATAGTATCTCCTACTTCTAAAGTTTTATCAATTTTTTTAGCATCACTTAACTTTATTTCAATTTCCGGATTAAAATAAGAAATACCCTTTTCTTTACCATTATTATTTTCTGTATTTTCTTCTAACTCTTCATCTTTCTTTGTATCTTTTTCTTCATCAGTAGCATAACTTTCAAAAATATAATCTTCATATTCTTCTTTAGTCATTTTATCATCAGGTACAACAGTTAAATATGAATATACTTTTATTTCTCCCGTAACTCTATCAAATATTACTTTTACATTTGTTTTAGAATTAAAATTCTTTTTATAAGCTGAAGTTAAAGCTAATTCCATAGCATTATAAACAATTTCAGGATCAATATCTTTTTCTTTTACAATATTGTCAAGTGCTATTTTAAATTCTTTACTATTCATTTTCTAAATCTCCTTTTTCTTTAGAATAAATATCTAATTCATCTACATCTTCTAAAATATTTTCATTCTTATCTAAAATTTCATTTATAATTTTTGATGCAGCAGTTATTTTATTTAAATCTATTACTTTCTCACTATCTAATACAATATTAAAAACCTTTTTACCTTCTTGTTCATCTATAAAAGCATCCGCAACAAAAACATCTAATTCTTTAATTTGTTCATTTACTAATATTTCAACTTCTTTTTTCATGGCCACCTCCTACATAATAAAGAGTGGGATTTTACTTATTCCCACTCCTTTCTGCATATATTATAACACATAAGTTAAAAATTTCAAAATTATTTTTAGTTTTTATAATCTCTTCATAGATTCTAACTCTTGTTCTTTAACAAAATTAGGTACATAAAGAGTATTTCCTATAATAGTATAAACTTCATAAGGATTATAAGTTACAATAATATTATCAGGATTTAATAATAATAAAGTATCAATATCAGTCTCATATTCCTCAAGTATTTTATCCAATGTAGTATTTTCATCTACTGCAATTAAAGTTCTATAGTAATCTAAATCATCTTTGGAAATATTATAAGGAATTTTTATCTTATCACCAGCTCTAATTATCTGATTTACTTGTAATCCATTTAAATCAGCTAAATACCAAGTAGATATCCCAGCAGCTTCTGCTAATTGTGATAAAGTATCTCCTGCTTTTAAAGTATGATCTCTCATTAATAATAATCGACTGTTCATATATGATTCATAAGTTGTAACATTTGTTGGCTCCATTATAGGCTCTGGTTGATTATTTCCATTTCCTAATAAATTTGAAGTTAATATACCAGCTGCGACTATTGTACCAATAACTCTTCTATTTCTTATAATATATTTAGGCAAGGAATCTTTACTAATATGAGTTAGTTTTTTTAATTGATAAAAAGATTCTTTTAGAGCATGTACAGTACCTCTATAAAAATTAAAAACCATAACATCTTTATTATCATTCAAATCAAAATAAGGGCCTAAATTTTTTTGAAATTTTTTATCTAAATATTTATGTCTTCTTAAAAATGAATGCTTTTTTTCTTCTTCTCTTATATCTTTATAATCTTGTTTTATATCATTAAATATTGTAGCAGAAGATATCTTATTATCTTGTTTATTTTTAGTTTCTTGTTCTGTTTGTTTTCTTCTAGCTTCTTGCGCTTGCTCCCAAGCTTTTCTTCTTGCCTCTTCTTCAGCTTGCTTTCTTCTAGCTTCTTG
>CANRGD010000007.1 GCA_947630105.1 uncultured Bacilli bacterium
AAATGGGATCAAGTTGCAAGTTATAACGAATTCAAAAATATTTCCAAAGTTGATATATCTAATCAAAATATAAAAGAAGCTACTCAAACAGTTTATGATTATTTAAAGAAAAATAGTATATTAAAATAATGGTTAATGGTAGAATAACTAACTTATGAGATAATTATTATGTAACAAATATATAATTTGCTATAAAAAATTAATAAAATTAAATACACATTGACTATCGCCAGGTCCAGAGAGTGCATATTCTGGAAAATCAGCGATAAATATAACAGAAAGTCAAGTTGGTACTAGCCACGCAATACGACCGGTTATTGCTTTAACTAGAGGTATTACTTATAGTTCTGGAAATGGATATCCTTATTCGCCTTATGTTATCATGGAAAACTAGCGATAATTATATATGAGAGTTAAGCATTCAATATGACCAGTTATTGATTTTACTAAAAGCATTACTTATGCTTTTGGAAATGAATATTCTAATAATCCTTATGTTATAAAGACATGATGATAATAAAGAAGTTAAAAACAAATTAACTTTTTTATTTTTTTGTTTATTTTAAAAAGTAATTTATATATGTATTTTCTGAAATGAGTAGAATATATGCGACTTTTAATTATATTATAGGTTTTAAATTAAATCTTTAATGTTTCTTTAATATTTAGTTGTTATTATTTTTATAATTTCTATTTTTAATTATCATAGAAAGGTTTTTAGCTAAAGTAAAAAATAGTAAATGGAGGAGCAAAATGAAAAAGAAAAAAATAAGAGAAATTCTGAAAGTTATATTATTTATAATAGTTATAATAGTATTAATAATATTAATTATTATATTAAATAAAAAGATTATGAGTGAAAATTTGAAAGATATAAATTGGATTAAGCAAAATGTATCAATAGAAATTGATGATGCCTTAGGTGAAAATATTTATAGAGTCTTTAAAAATAAAAATATTTCAATTTATGATATGAATTTTCAAACAGTGGTAGATGATAAAATTGACGAACTAATTACTTCATTAAAATCGGAATATGTAGTAATTTATAATCCTTATGGAACAAATGAACTTAGTTTTAATGTTTATTTTAAAAATAGTGAAGATTTTAATGATATAAAATATACTATTACATCAGCAGATAAAAATATAAATGTTTTTAGTAAGACTTTAGTAGCAAAAGAAAATAAAAGTGCTTATCAAATGATAGGATTAACAGCAAAAAATAAGAATAAAGTTGAAATTGAAATTTCGATGGATGATGATTCTAAAACATATGAGTTTGATATTGATTTAAGTGATGTTAAAGTAACAGGAGAAGAAAAATTAAAAGTAACAGAGGAAAGTAGTGAAAAAGAACTAGATAATGGGCTATATGCGATGCTTGGAAATGATTCTGATGAACAAGATTATTTGGCACTATATGATAATGAAGGAATCATGAGAAGTGAAATACCGATTATTGGATATAGGGCTCATGCCATCCTTTTTGATAATGATAAAATGTATTTTAGTATTTCTCAAACTAAAATTGCCGAAGTAAACAATTTAGGTCAAGTTACTAGAATTTATCGTACTGGTAATTATCAACTTCATCATGATTATACGTTTGATGAAAATGGTGATTTACTTGTTTTAGCTAATAATACAAAGAAAGATACAGAAGAAGATTGTATAATCAAAATTGATAGAGAAACAGGAAAAGTTACAGAGTTAGTTGATTTTGAGGATATTTTTAAAGAGTATGTAGAAACTTGCAAGTTAGATACTAAGAGTCAAAGAGATGAAGGAGAAGATGGATTAGATTGGTTGCATTTAAATTCTATTGAATATGTAAATGGAGATGTGTTTTTAAGCAGTAGAGAAACATCTTCTATATTAAAAGTATCTAATTTATTAACAGATCCTAAAATTGAATTTATTTTAAGTAATAATGAATTTTGGAAAGATACGGATTTTGAAAATTTAGTGTTTACTCAATTAGGTGATTTTAAAATTCATGCCGGTCAACATAGTGTAAGATATGAAGCAGGTGAAGAAGATGGAATTTATTATTTGAAATTCTTTAATAACAATTATGGAGTTTCTAATAGTCAACCAAGTTTTGATTATGAAAAAATAGGAATTACAAATCATAATCCTTTTCAAGGAGATAACTCATATTATTATGTGTATAAAGTAAATGAAAATAATAAGACTTTTCAACTTGTAGATAGTTTTGCTGTTGAATATTCAGGAATTGTTAGTAGTATTCAAAGTTTATCTAATGGAAATATTTTAGTTGATTCAGGAACAGCAGGAATATTTGCGGAATATGATGAAGATCATAATTTAATTAAAAAGTATCAAGCAAAAATGAATAAGTATATGGTATATAGAGTATTGAAATATGATTTTAATAATTTCTGGTTTAAAATTTAAAAATATTATATAATATAGGCAAATTGGAGGTGGTAAAATGAGAATTTTAGTTGTTGAAGATGAAGAGACAATTGCGGATATTATTGCTACAAAACTTCGTTGTGAAAAATATGAAGTTGATACAAGTTTTGATGGCGAAGAAGGACTATATAATGCTATGTCTAATATCTATGATTTAATTATTCTTGATATTATGCTTCCTAAAATGAATGGAATAGAGATTCTAAAAGAACTAAAAGAAAATAATATAAATGCTAAAGTAATCATGCTTACTGCCAAATCGGGATTAGATGATAAATTAAAGGGGTTTGAGACAGGAGCAAATGATTATGTAACCAAGCCTTTTCATATTGAAGAACTAATTGCTAGGGTAAATGTTCAATTAAGAGCAAAAGGAAATAACAATGTGAAAGATATACTAGAATATAGTGATTTATCATTAAATATTAGAACTTCTACTTTAACTTGTATAAGTACAAATGAGTCAATCAACATTCCCTATAGAGAGTTCCTACTGCTTGAATATTTTATGAATAATCGTGAACAGATTATATCAAAAGAGCAGATTTATGATAAGATTTGGGGAATAGATAATGACTATGAATCGAATAATTTAGAGGCATATTTATCGTTTTTAAGAAAAAAGTTAAAAGTTATCGGCTCAAAAGTAAATATCAAAGCAGTTCGTAATCTGGGCTATAAAATGGAGGGGTAAAGGGATATGGAAAATTTAAGGAAAAAAACATTTTTTACAATTTTTATTATAATTTCTTTCTTTGCTATTTTTTTTGCTACTTTCTTTAATGCTCAAACTTATCATAAAGAATATACTAATATATTAAATAATTTAACTAGAATGAAAAATTTGACTTTAGGAAAACCTAATTTTCCTGATAAGGGACCTAACAGTGATGATAGACTTCGTAATCGAAAAGTTATGGATTATGAAGTATATACATTTATTTTGGATGAAAATAACAATATAATTGATAAAATAAGTCATAGTGATAATAGCATTAGTCAAAAAATAATGCTTCAGGCACAAAATATTATTAATAAAAATAATACTAGTAATATAAAGATAGGTTTTTTATATGTAAGAAATTATGCTTATAATTTTGAACAAGGAAAATATTTAACAATTATAAATACAGCTAATATTAAAGGTACATTACTTACAAGTTTTTTTCTTTCCTTTCTTTTAATTATAATGGGAGAAATATTGATTTATATTATTTCTAAAAAAATAACAGAATGGATTACAAAACCAGTAATGATGAGTTTTAGTCGAGAAAAAGAATTTGTTGCGAATGCTTCCCATGAACTTAAAACACCATTAGCAGTTATGATGGCAAGTATCGATTGCTTGGATGTGAATAAGAAAAATGAAAAATGGATAAACAATTTAAAAAGTGAATCTGACAGGATGAATAATTTGATAACAAAATTACTTGATTTATCCAAATCAGAATATTTAAAATCCGAAAATTTTAGTAATAATAATCTTTCTATGATTGTAGAAAAAAGAGCATTAACATTTGAAAGTTTAGCCTATGAAAAAAATATTACTATAGAAACGAATATCACCGAAAAAATAAATTATTTTTGTCATAAAGAAAGTATTGATGAGCTTGTTTCTATTTTGGTAGATAATGCAATTAATCATGCTAAAGAAAATAGTAAAATAGAAATTGATTTATCTAGTAATAAAAATGAAATAAATTTAAAAGTAATGAATAAGGGGGATCCTATTCCTTTAGAAGAATGTGAAAAAATATTTGAAAGATTTTATCGAAATGATAAAAGTCATAATCGCAAAAGTGGAAGATATGGATTAGGATTATCGATTGCTAAAAATATTGTATTAGCTCATCATGGTAATATTAGAGCTTATTCTAAAGATGGATATACTATTTTTGAGGTTAAATTTAAAAAAAATGAACATTAACGAAAAAAGTTAATGTTTTTTAATGTTTTTTTAATATTCATATATTACGATTGTTTCATAAGGAAGGTGATATATGATTAAAAAGTAATTTGTATAATTAGGGTAATTTTCTATTTAATAGAAGGGAGATGCATAAATGGAAATCAAAATTATTGGAAAAAATTCTAGTAATAGAATGAAATTATTAAGAAATGTTGAAAAAGCATTAGAAACGAAAGAAAATGTTTGTAATCTTCAAATTTTAGAAAATGATAAATATAAACAAATTTATCATGTAGTAAATACTCCTGCTCTTTTAATAGATGGGAAAGTAATTAGTCAAGGTAAAATCTTAACGGAAAGAGAAATAAAAAGATTTATTCTTGTTAATAACTAGATAGATTTAAAATGAGGTGATAATAAATGTCTAAAGATTTAGAAGAACAAGAAGAAAAAATACAAAATAAAGAAACATCGTTAAATGAAAGCATGATTTTAGAGGATAATAAAAAAGAAAAGAGAAAAAAGTCAAAAAGTAGTCAGAAAATTTGGATTTTTATATGTATATTTATTTTCATTATTGTTCTTTCAGTGATTATTTTTTTTAAGTTCTTTTATCCAAAACTAAATTCTTATTTAGAAACCAAAGCAAAAAATAATATTGAATTAAAATATACTGAAACTACTAGTACAAAAAATGATGGTATATATATTACTGATGTTTCAGAAGTTGTTGAAAATGTAATGCCCTCTATTGTTGCAATTACGAGTAAAACTTTAATTTCAGCTGGAAGATTTGGACCAAACTTTTTTGGAGAAGAACAATATGCAGAAGGTGCAGGTTCTGGAATCATTATTAGTAAATCAGATGCTGAACTCATGATTTTAACAAATAATCATGTGGTTGAAGGAGCTAATGAACTATCTGTTCAATTTATAAATGAAAAAAGTTTTGATGCTAAAATTGTTGGTACATCTGAAAGAAAAGATATAGCAGTTATATCTGTATCATTAAATGATATTGATAGTGAAACATTAGAAGCAATAAAAATAGCTACAATGGGTGATTCAACTAAATTAAAAGTTGGAAATGGAATTATTGCCATTGGTAATGCTTTAGGTTATGGACAGTCAGTTACTACAGGAGTAGTAAGTGCTTTAGATAGAGAAGTATCAATTGATAATTATTCAAATAAAATGATTCAATTAGATGCTGCTATTAATGGTGGAAATAGTGGAGGAGCTTTATTAAATAGTAATGGTGAAGTAGTTGGAATAAATTCTGCTAAATATTCATCAAATGCAATGGATTCTTCTGCAAGTATAGAAGGAATGGGATTTGCTATTCCAATATCAGATGTTAGTGATCTAATAACGACTCTTATGAATGGAGAAAATGATGAAGGCGTAACATTAGGTGTAGAAGGATACATCATAAGTGATAATAATAGTTACTATTATAATATGCCATCTGGATTTTATATTTCTAAAATTACGTCGGGAAGTAGTGCTGACAAATCAGAACTAGAAATAGGCAATATTATCACTAAAATAGAGGATAATGAAGTTGCCAGTTTAAGTGACATACAAGATGTTTTAAATAAATTAAATAAAGGGGATAAAGTAGATTTAACGATTAGTTATATAAATGGTCGTGAATATAAAGAAAAAGATATTACAGTTACTTTATCCTAAAAAACACTCCTTAACTTGACTTAAAGGAAATGGACACCTCACCATTTTCTTTTTTTTTCAAAAAATTTAAATCTTTAATGTTTCTTTAATATTTACATCATAAAATGATATTGTTTTAAAGGAGGAATAAATATGTTTATACTAAAAAATGCATGGATTTCAATTAAAAGAAATAAAGGGAGAAATATTTTAATAGGAATCATTATTTTAATTATTGCTTGTGCTTGTACGATAACACTGGCAATTAAAAATACGGCAGTGGATTTGATAAATTCCTATAAAAGTGCTTATGACAAGGAAGTAACCATTGGCTTTAACAGAGAAAATATGATGAAAGACTTTGATCCATCCCAGGAAGAGGGAAGAGAAAGCGCAAGAGAGAAGTTTGAGAATATTGCAAGCTATACAATTAGTGATGTCGAGAAATTTGCAGATAGTGATTATATTGAAAGTTATTATTATACTTATGGTGTTGGACTAAATGGAAATAGTATAAAAAAAGCAGAAATTGAATCAAATAGCAATATGCCAAATGGCTTTGGTCATGGAAAAGAAAATAATATGTCCGAAACTGATTTCACGTTAACAGGGTATAGTTCAGAGGATGCAATGAGTGAATTTATTAGTGGAGCTTATACTATGAGCGAAATAACTGATAATGCATGGGATATTGCCTTTAATGGTAATTATGTGTTTATCAATGAAGAACTTGCTAGTTATAATAATTTAAAACTAAATGACAAAATAAAACTAGAAGATGAAGATGGAAATGTATATGAATTTGAAATTATTGGTATTTTTAAAGAAAATGAAGATGATAATCAAGGGGCAATGTCTATGTTTTCTAATTCAGTAAATACAATAATAACTAATAGTGATGCAGTTGTTAACCTTACAAACGGAAATGAAAACTTAAAAGCTTCAATTTATCCTACTTTTATTATAGATTCTTATGATAATGTGGAGAAACTTCAAGATGAATTTTATGAAAAAGGATTAGATGAAAACTTCATCTTACAAACGAATGAAGAACTTGCTGAAAGTGGAGTAGCAAGTGTTAAAAATATTTTATCATTTTCAACTACTTTCTTAGTTATTACACTTATTATTGGTGGAATTGTCTTGTTTGTAATTAATATGATTAATATTCGTGAAAGAAAATATGAAATCGGTGTTTTAAGAACAATTGGTATTAGTAAATTAAAATTAACTATGCAATTTGTAGCAGAACTTGTTATTGTTTCAGTAGTTGCTCTTACACTTGGTACAGGAATTGGTGCAGTAAGTTCTAAGGGAGTTAGTAATTCATTACTTGCAAATGAAATAAATAGTAGTAATGAAAAAACAGAAGAAGTAAATAAAAACTTTGGTGGAATGAATCGTGGTGGTGAAAAAGGAACTATGCATGGCAAAGGTATGCCTGTTGTTCAAGCCTATGATTCTATTGATGCAGTAGTAGATATTAAAGTTCTACTAGAATTACTTAGTATTGGAATTTCATTAGTATTAGTAAGTTCAATTGCATCGATGGTTAGTATTCAAAGATTTTCACCACTTACAATATTGAAAGAGAGGTCTTAATAATGGCGAATATGAAAAAAAATAACTATGGTTCAAAAGATAGCCTTGGAAAGAATGTTTCTTCAAAAGAAATAAAGATTAAGAATAAAGTAAATAAGGATATTTCAAAGAAAAAAGAAAAAAAAGAGGTTAAAGAAAAAAATACTTCTCCAAAAGATATTATTCTAAGTATTAAAAATGCTAGTTATCGATATAGCGATGCAGAAGAAGATGATTATGCCTTAAAAAATGTTAGCTTTGATTTTGAATGTGGAAAGTTATATGCCATAAGGGGTCGAAGTGGAAGTGGCAAAACAACATTATTATCGCTTATAAGTGGACTTGAAAAATGTACTGAAGGTGAAATTATATTTGACGGTAAAAGTTTAAAAGATATGAATTTAGATAAATATCGTAATAGTGATATTGGTATTGTCTTTCAAAGTTATAATTTGCTTCCATTTATGACAGCCGTTGAAAATATAATTCTTTCGATGGACGTTAATGGATTAAAAATAAAAAATAAAAAAGAAAAAGCAATTGAACTTATGGAAAAAGTAGGATTAAAAGCAAGTTATGCTAATCGTAAAGTATTAAGATTATCTGGTGGAGAGCAGCAAAGAGTTGCTATTGCGAGAAGTCTATCATATAATCCTAAAATGATAATTGCGGATGAACCAACTGGAAATCTTGATAAGCAAACAGAAACTGAAATTTTAGAAATATTTAAAAAGTTAGCTCATGAAGAAAACAAATGTGTTATTATTGTGACTCATTCACAAAATGTTTGTGATACTGTTGATAAAATATATGACTTAAAAAAAGTTAAGGAAAAATAAACATTCATTATCTATATTGTTTAATTAAGCTATTTTTAATTTTAGAATTACAAGTAGTAATGATAATAAAAAATTATAAAATCTTTTGGCATCTTATTTTCTATCTTAAGTTAGCAAGTACTAACTATATACTTTTCCCTTGTTTAATATAGAAAATAACTTATAATAGAATAAGAGGTGAAGTAATTTAATATGGAAGATAAATATGAAGAATTTGAAACAAATAGATTAATACTTAGGAAGATAACAGACGAAGATGCATTAATGCTCTATAAAAATATATTTAGTAACTTTGAATGGTACAAATTTTATTATCAATTACCATTTAAAGATTTTGAGGAATATAAACATTTAGTGGAAAAATATAAACAATGGTATGCTAATGGAAATCATTTTAGATGGGGAATTGTTGAAAAACAAAGTGGTAATATGATTGGAGCTATACAATTACATACTAAAGATTTATTAAATAATAATTGTAAAATAGGATATGTAATTGGATATAAATATACTAAAAAAGGTTATATTAAAGAAGCGGCTAATAGAGTTATTGATTTTGCTTTCAATAAGCTTAAATTTCATAGAATAGAAGCTAATGTTGTTGAAGAGAATATTGCATCTATAAATTTGGCAAAAAGTATTGGTATGCAATTTGAAGGGATTAGGAAAGATGGATATAAGTTAGGTGAAAAATACTATAATCAAAAAGTTTATGTCTTATTGAATAAAAAATAAAAAACTATCAGGTCAAGAAAGTAATTGAATTGCCATTATAAAGAAAGATTGTATTGTATATATTTTTAAGATAAGTAAATAATAATTATGGTGAGTGTTATGCCTAATTTACATAGTAATATTTCTTTTGGATTAGTAAATATACCTGTTGTTATGAACCCGTTAATAAAAAATAATGATACTTCATTTAATCAACTACACAAAAAGTGTATGCATAGAATAAAATATATTAAATATTGTGATTATTGTAAAAGTGAAGTATTAGAAAAAGATATTATTAAAGGATTTGAATATGAAAAAAATAATTATTTAACTTTTCCAAAAGATGAATTAGATAAATTAAAACCAGAAAATGAAAGAGAAATTGAAATAATTTCTTTTGTAGATATTAAAGAGATAGATCCTGCTTATTTTGAAAAAAGTTATATTTTACAGACAGAAAAAACTTCCAAAGCTTATGATTTATTTTGTGAAGCTTTAAAAAAGGTAAATAAAGTGGCATTAGCTAAAACAGTTTTAGGTAGTAAATTTTATTATTGTATTTTAAGATTTACAAAATTTGGTATTATTATGACAACTTTATTTTTTAAAGAAGAGGTTATTTTTCCAGATAGTAATAAAGAACTGGAAGTAAATAATAAAGAATTAGATTTAGCTATAAAATTAATTGAAGAGAGATCTGGAAAATTTGAACCAGAGAAATATCAAGATGAATATCAAGAAAATATAAAAGAGGCAATTGAAGCTAAAATTAATGGTAAAACTGTTAAAAAAGTGAAAAAGCATCAAAAAGAGCAAGTTAGTGATTTGTTTGAAGCTTTGGAAAAGAGTCTTAAAAGAAAATGATAGATTTATGGAAAAATAGAAATTGGGAACCAATGTTATTAAAAGAAGAAGATAAAGTTTTTGATTCAGCAGATTTTTTGTATGAGTTAAAATTTGATGGACAAAGAGCTATTATTTTTGTTGATCCTAAAAATGTGAAAATAGTTAATAGGCATGCTAAAGATATTTCTTATTTATTTCCTGAATTACAAAAATTAAAAACTATGGTAAAAGATAATGTTATTTTTGATGGAGAAATTGTTGCTTTTGAAAATAATATGCCTTCATTTACTAAATTACAAGAAAGAACACATTTGAAAGATAAAATGAAAATTAAATATTATAGTGAAAGTAGACCTATTATTTTTGTGTGTTTTGATATTTTATATTGGGAGAAAAATTTAATTGATTTATCATTATGGGAAAGAAAAAAAATATTGAATAAATTTGCAGATAATGAATATTTTATAAAAAATAAGTTTGTTTTAGAGAAGGGTAAAGAATTATTTGAAAAAGTAAAAAAACTTAAGTTAGAAGGAATTGTTGCAAAAAATAAAAATAGTTTATATTATACAAATACAAGAACAGATAATTGGATAAAAATAAAAAATTTAAAGAGGGAGTCTTTTTTTATAGGAGGATATGTAGATAATAAGAGTAATGTAGGCTCACTTTGTTTAGGAGAGTATCAAAATGGAGTATTTAATTTTGTAGGAAAGGTAAGTGTAGCAAAGAAATATAAAGGTTGGCAACAAGTGAAGGTAGCAAAAAAATTAATAAAATCACCTTTTAGTAACTTTGATGAAAAGGTAAATTTTGTGATGCCTAAATATAAATGTATTGTTAAGTATTTAGAAAGAACAAAAAATGGTCATCTTCGACAACCTATTTTTGAAGAAATGAATTAAAATTTTCTTGACTTGCTTAGAAATTAGTGGTAATATTATAAGTGCCTTGGAAAAGATAGCTAGTAGCTTGCGCTCGTAGCTCAGTTGGATAGAGTGTTTGGCTACGAACCAAAAGGTCAGGGGTTCGAATCCCTTCGAGCGCACCACTTCGGGAAGTGGCTCAACTTGGTAGAGCACTTGGTTTGGGACCAAGGGGTTGCAGGTTCAAATCCTGTCTTCCCGACCATTTTGATTGTGAAGCCTTATATTAAAGGCTTTTTTTTATATTTAGGATGCATAAATGTATTTCTTTATGCATCTTTTTAGTTTTTGACATATTATAAGTTTTATTTTAAAATTAATAGTGAAGATGAAAATTTTAGATTTAACTCAATAGGCAAATAAGAAAATTATTTTTTTTATAAAAAAATATAGGTAAAACTAATTTGATGATTATATGGAGGCAGGCTTATGTATAATGAAAAATATATAAGAGATTTTGATGAAGAAACTTATCTTAAGTATTTAAGTAATAGGAATGCATTAAAAGAAATTGCTGATGCTTATATTAATCAATATCATAATCCTACATATGATTGTACCATTGCCTTTAAAGAATCATTAGATCATTATATTTTAAAACAAATAAAAAGTAATCCTAATTTTATAAAAACAGTCCAGTTTAAAAACTATAGAGATTATCTAAATTATATCTTTTCAAATAGAATAAGTAGTGGAAATAATCAATTAGAGTATAATACTAATATTCTTTTTTCAGATGAAAAAGCAAAAAAATTAATACTTTCTTATTATAATCAAAATGCACAAAATAAAATAAAAGAAATTATTGCACATAATGAAAATAGAGTTAAAGTTATTTCTAATAAATTAGTAAAAAGAGAAAAATTGTCACAAATAGAGTTTGATTTTATAGGGGATTATTTATATACAAAGAAAGATTTTAATTTGCCTGTTTATAAAAATTATATTGAATATATATTAAATGAAATGCAGTATAATCCTCAATTAGCTAATTCACCTCAAGTTATTGCAGGATATATTGCGTATTTACCTAATTTTTTTAAAGATGGTTGTGAAAATAGTAGAATACTTTTAACAAATGGATATTCAAGTGATTATAATTATATATTACCTAGTGTTTTAAATAATATAGTTAAACAAGAAAAAGCAAAAAACGGATATGATAAAACAATAAAGTATTTGGGGTTGTATTCATCAGGAGATAAATATATTTCTATTTCAAAAAGTGAAGTTGAATCTCTTTCTTTAACTTCATCAGAATCATTAGATATTTCTAGAACCATGAAAAATAAGGATTTATATTGGATAAGTATGGTTTGTTTTCATGAATTATCTCATCAATATCAAGCTAGACATATGAAAGATGCAAAATTTAATAGTAGTGGTTTTTCTATGTTATTAAAAAGATTAATGATAAATAAAGTAGATTATAGTAATAATCATGATAGTTATGAGATGGAGATTGAAGCAGATGAAATTTCTTGGAAAAAAATGTATGACTATATAAGAAAATTTAGACTTGGAAAAACTAAAGCTACTGATAAGCCTTATATTTTAGAACAATTGAAAAAGTGTCAAAAAAATCAAAAAGCTGTTTATTCTAGAAGAACATTTTTAACAAAAAAAACTAGTTCAAAAGCTAACTATTTTGAAGAAGATATGGAAATAATTAATAATAATTTTAAAGTAATAAATAATTATTCTCTTTATTTTAAAAAAATGCGAGAACATTATCCAATGTTACAAAGATTATTTACAGAAAATGGACAAATAAAAACAAGTATTATTTTAAATGAAAATATTACAAGTAAAAATATGGTAGGATTAGAAAACAACATAATGAGTAGTGAAATATCTAACTATATTTTAACGAATGGGTATGATACATTAAAAAAACATGTACTAGAAGATAATTTAATAAAAAACCAAATTCGTAATTTAATGATTAATATTTATAATACATATCATTTAGATAAAATGTACATAGAAGCATTAAATAAAGTTGATTTAAATCAATTTAGGGAAACAAAGCATAATTTTGATTTAACTAACATCAGGGAAAAATATTTAGAAAGATTTATAAGAATTGCTCAATTAGTATATAAAGAAAGGGAATTGGTTCAAATAATAAAAAGAAGGTATCCTAATTTTGATATAGAACAATTTGCTAATCCAAAATACGCAATTTGGAATTATGAGGATATGTTTAATTATTTATATAATGCTTCTAAGGGAATAATATATGAAAGTGAATTAGAAGATATATTAAAAAAATATGAAAACTCAAAAGATGAAGTTTTAATGAATCTTGCTAGTAAAACTAGAAAAGCATTAATTTCTAGTCAAATGGATAATTTATCAGATTCAAAACAAAAAGCAAGCAATTAAGATATAGTTTATTTGTTTAAAAAATTAGCTAATTTAATGAAAAGTAAAAAAATAAAAAGAGTTTATATTATTAGTTGATAATACTCTTTTTATTTTTTTGCAAAATTATTTTTAAATTAATTAAAAGTTACACTTTCTAAAATAGTTTTGATTAAATCATCATTAAAATATTCAAGATTAAAGAATTGTAAATTATATTGGAGATCATCTTTTAAAATATTAACTTGTTTAAAATTGCCAATTTTAAGAATATAACCATTTAAATCTCCAGTAATTATTGTTACTTCTTCAGCTGTTGGTAAAACAACTGATAAAAACATATTGTAGGAGTAATTTTGTTTCATTGTTTTGGTAGATGAAAATAAATTACTTTTTAAAATTCCATTTTCTTTAATAAATTTTATTAAATCTACGTCATCATTAATATTATTCTTTTTTAAGAACTCTTGGCGATAATTTTGAGTGGTAAACTTTTGAGGAGTATTAGTAGTGATGGTATTAGTTCCATTATAAAAAGTAATTTCATCATTACTATAGGAAAATAATTTATGAAAAGAATCAAAACTGTCAATGATAAAAGTAGCTTGAATGTTATTTTTATCAAGTTGATATTGAGTATAAGGATCTTTATCTTTAATGAGGTTAAAATCTTGAAAAACGTTAATAAAATTGATGTTTTTATGTGTTATGTAATCAAAAGTTAGATTTTTTTCAGTCTTTATTTCCAGTGTTTTTAAATTTTTAAATTGATTAAAAATTTTTAAGTCATCTTGAGTAGGATGAAATTCATAATATTTTAAAGTAAACAATTTGTATCCTAAAATAGAAATTAAAATAATAAATAAACTAAACAAAATAATTTTTCTTTTTTTCTTTTCCTTTTTCATAAATTATACTTCCTTCCTTTTAATATTATTATAATTTGATCATTTTATATTACAAGTTATTAGAAAAAACTTTACAAAAATTACCAATTAATTTTACGAACAAATGTTTTCTTTTTGTCTTTTTTTTAGTATAATATATTTGGTGATAAAAATGGATATTAAAGAAAAGTTAATAATATTAGCTGATAGTGCTAAATATGATGCATCTTGTTCTTCTAGTGGGAGTAATAGAAAAACAAAGAATGGATTAGGGACTACTTCCATAGCAGGAATATGTCATTCTTTTGCGAGTGATGGGAGATGTATTTCTTTATTAAAAATTTTAATGACTAATTGTTGCTGCTATGACTGTAAATATTGTTTAAATAGAAAAAGTAATAATATAAAAAGAGCTATATTTACAAAAGAAGAAATTTGTGAAATTACGCTAAATTTTTATCGACGAAATTATATAGAAGGATTATTTCTTAGTTCGGGGATTATAAAGAATCCCGATTATACAATGAATTTGATGATTGAGGCCATTTCTTTTTTACGAAAAAAATATCATTTTGGAGGATATATACATGCTAAAGCAATACCGGGAGCAAGCGAATATTTAATTAAAAAATTAGGCCAACTTGTTGATAGGATGAGTGCAAATATAGAACTACCTACCGAAAATGGATTAAAACTTTTAGCACCAAATAAAGAATCAACAAAAGTAACAAAAATTATGAAATATGTTGATAATAATAGAAATGCAAGATTTGTACCTGCAGGACAAAGTACACAAATGATTATAGGAGCTACTAATGAATCAGACTTAGAAATAATGAGTAAAAGTGCCTCTTTATATAATAGTTATAAATTAAAAAGAGTTTTTTATTCAGCATATATTCCTGTTAATAATGATAAATTATTACCTAGTTTAAAATTACCACCTTTAAAAAGAGAAAATAGATTGTATCAAGCAGATTTTTTACTTAGATTCTATAAGTTTAAAGTTCCAGATATTTTAGATGAAAAAAATCCTAATTTCAATTTATTAATAGATCCGAAAGCTGATTGGGCATTACGACATTTAGAAGAATTTCCTAAAGAAATAAATTCAGCTTCTTATGATGAGTTGTTGAAAATACCAGGAGTAGGAGTAAAATCTGCCAAAAGAATAATTTCAGCTAGAAAATATTTTAAGTTAACTTTTAATGATTTAAGTAAGTTAGGTATTGTATTAAAAAGAGCTAAATATTTTATATTATGTGGAGGAAAATATTTTATAGATGGTAATAATTTTAAAAGAAATTTTATTGAAAAAAATTTGATTTTAGAAGATAAAATTTATGAAACTACTTCTAATGAACAATTAAAACTGTCTTTATTTGATGAGTAAAAGTAATTATATATATTTATATGATGGTAGTTTTATAAATCTTTTAAATCTTATTAAAATTTTGTTAAAGAAAAAAATAATTCCTCAAAATATAAAAGATGATACTTATTTACCTAATTTATTAGAGCAAAGTTTTAAATTTAAAATTGAAGATGATGAGAAAGTAATTCAAGAAATTATTAATGGGACTAGTAAAAATATCTTAACAACAATTTATTATTTATTTTTATCAAATGAGGAGAATAAAGAGTTGTTGATTTATTATTTTTTAGTTCATAGTTTAAAGTTTAAAAATAAGGTTTATTATATGCGAAATTTAAAGAGTGTGGATAAAGCTTTAAAAGTAGTTATGTATGTAAGTCATGAAAATCATAAATTTAAAGGTTTTGTTCGTTTTAAAGAGTTAGCTAATAATATTTTGTATGCAGAAATATCTCCAGTGAACAATATTTTGCCAATTTTATCAAATTATTTTAAAAAGAGATTAAAAAATGAATTTTTTATTATTAAAGATGTAAAGAGAAATATTGTTAGTGTATATGATAAGAAAGATTTTTACATACTAGATGGTGAAGAGTTTAAATTAATAGGAAATAAGGAAAGTTCTTCAGAAAAATTAATTCAAGATATGTGGATAGCATTTTATAAAACAATTGGAATAAAGGAACGAAAAAATGATCGCTGTCGCAGGAATTTTATGCCAAAAAAATATTGGAAAAATATTATTGAAATGAGGGATGAATTATGAAAAAAGTAGTTGCGGGAAAAGAGTTAAATGATAAGATGGATCAAGCAATTGAATTACTTTGTAATACGGTAAAAACAACTTTAGGGCCTAAGGGAAGTAATATTATAATTGATCATTCAGCATTTAATCCTTTTATAACTAATGATGGTGTAACAATTGCTGAAAATATTGAAAGTGATGATGCTATTATTAATACAATTTTACAATTAGCAAAAGAAGCATCTATTAATACAAATTCTACGGTTGGGGATGGAACTACTACGACACTTGTGTTACTACAAAGTATTTATAATTTAGGTAAAAAAATGATAAATGATGGTATGAATCCAATACTTTTAAAAAAAGAATTAGCTAGGTCTACAAAAGAAATAATTAAATTAATAACTCAATATAGTCATATTCCATCAGAAGAAGAATTATTAAATATTATAGTAACATCAGCAAATTCAAAAGAAATAGGAAAAGATATATATCAAGCTTATACTTTAACAACTGATTCAAGAACAATATATTTAAAAGAAAGTAATAATGAGAAAACAGAAATTATATATAAAAAAGGTTATGTTATTGATACTTTAATTGCTTCTACATTTTTCTTTAAAGATGAAAAAGAAATTAATATTACTTATCCTTATATACTTATATTAAATAATACAGTGGATAATATGGAAGATATAGCTAGAGTAATTAATGAAGTTATAAGTACAAATAGATCTTTAATAATTATGGCAGAAGATTATAGTGACTTTTTTGTTAAACAAGTAATTAATTTATTTCTGGAAAATAATTTATTGATTTATTTATTAAAAGTTCCGGAATATGGAAGTAGAAAATTAGATATATTTAATGATTTAGCACTTATTAGTAATGCAAAAATTGTAGATGATGTTTTAAATATTAATTTTAATTCTTTAGGACAAGTAGAAAGTGTAAAAATAAATAGTGAGGAAACTACTTTTTCTTTTGTTACTACAGAAAAAATAAAAAGTAAAATTAAAAGACTTGAAGATTTAATAAATGAAAGTAATGAAGGCGAAAAAGAATTTTTATTAAGACGAATAACAATGTTTAAAAAAGGAGTAGTGGATATTTGTATAGGAGCGCCTACTAAAACAGAAAGAAGAGAAAGAAAAATGCGTTATGATGATGCCTTGTGTTCATTACGTTCAGCTAGTAAAGGAGTTTTACCAGGAGGTGGAGTTATTCTTTATAAATTGGGATTTAATATTAAAGAAACTACAAGAGGAGAAAGTATTTTAAAAGAAGCATTAAAAACACCTTTAAAACAAATTTTAATTAATTCAGGTTTAGATTATGAAAAAATAATTAATGAGTTAAAAAAAGATGATTTTAATAAAATATTTAATGTTAAAACTAATAATTATGAGAGTATGGATAAGAGTGAAATATTAGATTCTACTTCTGTATTATGTAATAGTATTAGTAATGCAGTTTCAATTTCAAGTATGTTGTTAACGACAACTTCTTTAATTATTAATGAATATATAAATAATACAGAAAAAATTAGTGAATTTGCTGAATTATAAGGTAAAAATAAAAAAATATGATATAATAGATATGGAGTTATATAAGAAAGAAGAAGGTTTATTATGAAATTTGATTATGACTTAAGTTCTAATTATTTAAAATATCATAATATTGCTCAAGGAATATCCATTAATAAGAAAAGAATAAAGAAAAAAAGAAAGAAAAAAATAGTTGGATTTTTAGAGTTTATTTTAACTGATTTTTTAAGTTTATTTTTAATATTAATTATAGGAACAGTAATATGTTTATTTATAGATAATAATTTTATAATTAGTATATTTACTTTAATAATATCTATTTTATTTACTACTTTAATAGCAGCTAGTTTACTTTTTGTTAGTATTTATTTTATAAATAAAAAAGAAGAAATTAAAGGAAGTATAATAATAGATAAAGATGGAATAAGTGATATTGATAGTTCTACTTTAATGAAATTTAATTGGAGTAAAATAGATTTTGTAGTTTTAAAAAAAGATGTAATGGTGGTTATTTTAAAACATCCTTATTTAATAATTGTTGCGAATAATGTTGATAAGGAAAAAGTAAAACAAGTAATTAGAGCTTTTGATGATAAATTATTAATAATTGAAAGTAATTAAGGAGGATAAGTATGGAAAAAGCTAAAGTATATTTTATAAGAGAGTTAACACCTCAGAATGTAGTAAAAGTATTTAAAGAATTAGGGGTAGAATTAAAGGGTAATGTGGCAGTTAAAGTACATTCAGGAGAGGAAGGTAATCAAAATTATTTACGACCAGAATTTATGAAGCCTATGATTGAGTATGTTAATGGTACAGTTGTTGAATGTAATACTGCCTATGATGGAGCTAGAGATACAACTGAAAAACATACAAAATTAATGGAAAAACATGGTTGGAGTAAAATATTTAAGGTTGATATAATGGATGCAACTGAAGATGAAGTATTAGAAATACCTAATGGAAAAGTAATTAAGAAAAATTATGTAGGTAAAAATTTATTTAATTATGATTCAATGTTAGTATTATCTCATTTTAAAGGTCATCCAATGGGTGGATATGGTGGAGCATTAAAACAATTATCCATAGGAATAGCTTCAGGAAAAGGAAAAAGATATATTCATTGTGCTGGTAAAGAAGGTGGCTCATATGATGATATGTTTAAGACAGATCAAATAAAATTCTTAGAGGCCATGGCAGATGCAGCTTCTAGTGTTGTAAAACATTTTGGAGATAATATTGTTTATATTAATGTTATGGCTAATATGAGTGTAGATTGTGATTGTTGTAATGTAGCAGAAGATCCATGTATGAAAGATATTGGTATTCTTGCCTCAACTGATCCAGTAGCAATTGATCAAGCTTGTATTGACTTAGTTGTTAATTCAGATGATCCAGGTAAAGAACATTTATTAGAAAGAATTAATTCAAGAAAGGGTACACATACAATAGATGCAGCTAATGAACTAGGTATTGGTTCAAAAGAATATGAGTTAATAGAAATAAAATAGATATAACTGATATTCTTTTTTTTTAAGAGGTGAAAACATGAAGATTTTACTATTTACACATGAACAAGATATTGACGGAATGGGTAGTATTTTATTATGTCAAAAAGCTAATTTTACTTTTGATTTTATAACATGTAAAACATTTGAAATTAATAATAAAGTTCAACAAACAATTGATAATAAAGAAATTTATAAATATGATTATATATATGTTACTGATTTGTGTATAAAAGAACCCTTATTAACTTTTATAAATAATGATTTAATATTAAGAAAAAAGCTTATTATTTTTGATCATCATAAATCAGAAATTGATGAAGGTAATAATAAATATGATTTTGTTAATATAGTAGTAGAAAATGCAAAAGGAAAAGTTTCGGGTACTAGTTTATTTTATGAATTTTTATTAAAAAATAATTTAATAAAAGAAACTAAATCTTTAGATTTATTAGTAGAGTGGACTAGGCAATATGATACTTGGGAATGGAAAAAATATAATAATGTAAAAGCCCGGATGTTACATATTTTATTTGAAACCCAAGGGTATAAAAAATATTTAGAGTTAATTGGACAAATGCTTGAAAATGAAGATGAGTTAATATTTACAGCTGAGGAAATGAAAATAATAGATGAATTTAATAAAAAATTAGATGAAGATATTGATGCTATATTAAAAGGGATGCATATTGTTCAACTACCAATTGATAATTTTACTTTTAAAATTGGGTTTGTTAGGGGTCCTTATAAATATCGAAATGATATAAATGAAAAAATTAAAGAAAACAATATCTTTGACATAGATACAGTAGGTATTATTATGGAAGATATGGAAACTGTTTCTTATCGTGGAGTTAAGGATATAGATGTTTCAATGATTGCGACATATTTTGGTGGTAAGGGACATAAAAATGCGGCTAGTAATTTACAAAGTAATGAGAAATTTAAAGTATTGTTAAAACAAATATCAGCAAAATAAATATAACAATGATAATACGAGGTGATATTTTTGACTAATTTATTTGAAGATATAAATAATTATGATTTTAAACCTTTAGCTGAAAAAATGCGACCTAATAGTTTAGATGAATTTTATGGACAAGAAGAAATTGTAGGTAAAAATTCACCTATTAGAAAAATGATTGAGAATGATACAATTACTTCTTTGATATTTTATGGTCCTCCTGGAGTAGGAAAGACTACTCTTGCTAAAATTATTGCTAAACAGACTAATTCTTCATTTCATGAATTAAGTGCTGTTACAGCGGGAGTTAAAGATATAAAAGAATTAATTGAAATAGCTAAGTTTAATAAAGCTAATGGTAAAAAAACTATTGTTTTTGTTGATGAAATTCATCGCTTTAATAAAGCTCAACAAGATGCATTTTTGCCCCATGTAGAAAATGGAAATATAATTTTAATAGGTGCTACTACTGAAAATCCTTCATTCGAAGTTAATTCAGCGTTACTTTCTAGAACTAAGGTATATGTATTAAAAAGTTTAACTATAAAAGAACTAACTAAAATTATTAAGAGGGCATTAGAAAAGAATGAAGCTTATCATAATGTAAAAATAGATGAAGAATGTATAAATATAATTGCTAATATAAGTAATGGGGATGCTAGAGGAGCATTAAATACTTTAGAAAATGTTATTAATATTACAAAACCTATAAAAAAGCAAATAATTATTACTAAAGAAAGTTTAGAAAAAATTTTGCAAAGTAAAACTTTTTTATATGATAAAAAAGGAGAAGAACATTATAATTTAATATCAGCATTACATAAATCTATGCGTAATAGTGATCCTGATGCAGCAGTTTATTATTTGGCAAGAATGTTAGAAGCAGGAGAGAATCCTTTGTATGTTGCACGTCGGTTAATTAGATTTGCATCAGAAGATATTGGACTTGCGAATAGTAATGCTTTGGTGCAAGCAATTTCCGCTTATCAAGCAGCTCATTTTTTAGGAATGCCAGAATGCAATGTCAATTTAACTCAAGCAGTAGTTTATTTAAGTGTTTCCCCAAAATCAAATTCTTTATATCAAGCGTATGAAAAAGCAAAAGTTGAAGCAATACAAACAGCTAATGAAAAAGTACCCATGCATTTGAGAAATGCTGTAACAAAACTAGATCAAGATATGGGTTATGGTAAAGGATATAAGTATGCTCATGAATATGAAAATAAAGTAACTAATATGCAATGTTTACCTGATAGATTAAAAGGACATAAATATTATTATCCAACAAATAGTGGGAAAGAAAAAAATGTTAAAATGACACTTGATAATATTAATAAATTAAAAAGTAATTTTTCTAATAAATAAAATAAATTTATTTTTAAATATATAACTATGTTTTAATATTTTAATGATATATCTAAAATAACAAACGTAGACTAAACTTTTTTATTAAAAAAATTTTTTTGAGTAGAGTTTGAAACTACTTTTTTTAATTGATAAATAAAAAATTGATACCTTTTAGGATCAATTTAAAATAATTTATTTTTTTCACATTAATTTATTTGTGAAAAATGCTTTAAATAATTTTAATATATAAATCTTTTCTGTCCACTTCAATTTTTTCATTAATACACTTCTTAAAAATTTTAATTTTGTCTTCTTCTATTACATCATATTTGGAAATTCATTAAATTTTAATATTTATCACTTCTATACAGATACAATATTAATATTATTAAAGTATTCTATGACATTGCTAATTACTTTTTCTATTGGAATGTTTAACCAATTAACTTTTGGATTATTTAGCATTGTTAGATATCTTTTAGAACTTAAAATTTTATTTAGTCTTGAAATAATATCTGAAATATTATTTTCTTTCATATTAGAATCATTAAATATTAAAATTTTCAAACATATTTCTAATTTTGATTTATCAATTCCAGCAATGTTAATTAAATAGTAAAAATCAAATAAATCTTTGTATCTTGTAGATCTAAAACCAAGTTTTAATAATGCCTTCAATTTTTCAGTTAAAATTTGTTCTTTAGAATTTATTAATAGGTTAACATTTCGATTAAATATATCTAAACTAAAACAATATTCATCTTGTTCAATTTCAAATTGTTTATGAACACCTATATCTAACTTTGTATTTATACTATTACCAAAAGAATCTGAAAGTTGTATATTTACTCTTTTTCCATCATAATCTTGATGATGCAATTTCTTTATTGAACCATTAATTTTAATTTCTATATTATCATTAACATTATTCAATTTATCAATAAAATTCTTAATTGAATCATCATCTAAAGAATATTTAATAAAGTCTAAATCAAGGTCGCGAGTTGCACGACGAATATCTTTAGATATAGAGTGCATAACAACACCACCTTTAATAGTAATATGACTTTTGAAATTACTATTAGATATTTTAAAAAGTATTATATCTTGACATACTTTAGAACTTGCATCAGTATATTCATAACCAGTATTTATATATTCTAGAGTTAATTCTTCTAAATTCATTTAAAATACCTCTCTTTGTAATGCTTCTGATAAGTTAAGGTCATTTTTAAAAAGTGACAAATATTCTTCAATTTTTTGCATGTCTAGTTCATCAACTATTTCCCTATAATTAGATATAATCTCTTTGTAATAATCAAAAGGTATTTGTTTTCTTTTTCTGATAAGTTCTACAAGTAGTCTTTCTTTGTTATAAATATTTATAGTACATTCATTAACTTCAATGCTTTCTTTTCCAGCATTTAATATATTTTTATCAGTAAATATTTGAACAATTTTTTCATTTTTGAGAGTACGATAATTACTTGGTGTTGCAAGATATACTTTATTTGGTATTACATCAGTTAAATCATAAAAGTAAAAAGCAGAATCCATTGTTATAACACATGATGGATATTTTTTAGAATAAAGAATTATTGGATCAACTATTTTTTTATTTGAATAAATTCCTTTTTCAATTTTATATATTTCTTTATTATTAATTGCTTTTTTAATATTATATCTAGTACCATATTTTTCTAAAAGTTCTTTGTGTGAATAAATCATTTTTTCCACCTCTTTATCATTTTAACATAATGTAGGGTAAAATTCAATAAAATACCCGACAAAATGAAAAAAATTTTAAACCATGTAATTTAAAAAATGAAGTGCACAATTGTTGTGCAATTAGTTTTAGAATTTATTCATAAGCAATTCATTTACAATAGGCAGTGATAATTTGTCATACTTGTTGTAATATCTTATTTTTAAGATATTACAGTTTTAATTAGAATTATCACTGGGTTCCTATTGTCAATGAGGAATTATAAATAAATTAATTGACTTTTTTCATTTTTATAGTACAGTAATTAAAAGTTACTAAGAATATAGGAATTGTGCACTTACATTTAAAAATATTACTCCTATATGTTTTTGTTGTGTTTTACCTTATATTTTTGTATACCTTTTTTAATGATTTTTGTTAATTTTTTATTTAAAATATGTGCATTTTCTTTTGAATATACAATTTTTCGACTCAATTGCACTTAATTGTGCACTTTAGATTGATTCAACGAAATTTTAAACCAGTCACTAACTTGTTATTAACAAAACTTAATTTAATTTACTAATCATTATTATACGTGTTATAATAAGCTTGACTTAAGAGGTGAAATATGAAAAAGAAAAAAGTAGTTATTGGTATGAGTGGAGGAGTAGATTCTTCAGTAGCCGCTATTATTTTGCAACAACAAGGCTATGAAGTTATAGGCTTATTTATGCGAAATTGGGATTCATTAGCAGATGGAGAATTTGATGGGGCGCCAACTACTGAAGAAGGAATATGTCCTCAAGAAGTAGATTACAATGATGCCAAAAAAGTTTGTGAAAAATTAAATATACCTCTTTATAGAAAAGATTTTGTAAAAGAATATTGGGATTATGTGTTTACTTATTTTTTAGAGGAATTAAAAAATGGAAGAACACCAAATCCAGATATTATGTGTAATAAATATATTAAATTTGATATGTTTGCTAAAGAAGCTTGGAAATTAGGAGCAGATTATATTGCGACTGGTCATTATGCTAGATTAGAAAACGGTAAGTTGTTAAAAGCAAGTGATAAGAATAAAGATCAGACCTATTTTTTATCTCAAGTTAGTAAAGAGCAATTTAAAAATGTATTGTTTCCTATAGGAGATATGCTAAAACCTGATGTTAGAAAGATAGCTTTAGAGTATAATTTAATAACAGCTAATAAGAAAGATTCAACAGGTATTTGTTTTATTGGAGAACGTAATTTTACTAATTTTTTAAAAAATTATTTGCCTAATCAACCTGGAAACATTGTAAATATTGATACTAATGAGGTAATTGGAAAACATATTGGATTAATGAATTATACGATAGGGCAACGAAGAGGACTAAATATAGGTGGAACAGATGAAAGAATGTTTGTTGTAGGTAAAGATTTAGCTAAAAATATTTTATATATTTGTATTGGTGAAGATAATGATTATTTAATAACTGATTCTTGTCTTGTGGATAATATAAATTATTTAGGAGAAAATAGAGTTAGTAAATGTATGGCTAAATTTAGATATCGACAAGAAGATATTCCTGTAGAATTAGAATGGCTAGATAACGAAGTTTTAGTTAAATATCCACAAGGACAAAAAGCTGTTACTCCGGGCCAAGCATGCGTTTTTTATGATGGTGATATTTGTCTAGGTGGGGGTATTATAAAAGAAGTAAGAAAAAATAATAAAAAGTTGTGGTATTTATAAAATATAAAAAGGGAGGTAAAAAAATGAAATATGTTTATCAAACTCATAATGTTTGTCCTAAAAAAATAGAATTTGATATCGAAGGAGATATTATTAAAAATGTTACTTTTTTAGGAGGAGGTTGTCCTGGTAATTTACAGGCTTTACCTCGTTTAGTAGAAGGAATGAGTGTTTTTGAAATTTCAAAAAAATTAAAAGGAATAGATTGTGCAGGAAAGAAAACTTCATGTGCTGATCAGTTAGCTAAAGCTGTAGTTGAAGCATATGAAGAACAACTTCAAAAAGTTTAATAAAAGGAGATTTCTTATGGAAGATGTAGTAGAAATTTTAAAAAAAAGAAGAAGTATTAGAAAATATAAAGATGAAATGGTACCAGATGAGATACTTGATAAAATTATAGAAGCTGGAACTTATGCTCCAACAGGAATGGATAAGCAATCACCAATTATTATTAAAATTACTAATAAAGAAGTACGTGATAAATTGGCAAAGTTAAACGCTAAGATTTTAGGAAATGAAAAGATAGATACTTTTTATGGAGCACCTGTTGTATTAGTAGTGCTTGCTGATAAAAATATTCCTACATATATTTATGATGGTAGTCTAGTAATGGGGAATATGATGAATGCTGCTTTTGCCTTAGGTATAGGTAGTTGTTGGATTCATAGAGCTAAAGAGGAATTTGAATTACCTGAGGGTAAGGAAATTTTAAGAAAACTTGGAATTACAGGTAATTATGAAGGTATTGGCAATTGTATAATTGGCTATCCGGCTGAAGAAAGACAAGCAACGCCAAGAAAAGATTCATATGTTTATGAAATAAAATAAAAAGGAGTGTAGTTATGATTGATGTTGCAGGGAAAGTTACAATAGTAACTGGTGGAACAAGAGGAATTGGGCTAGAAGTAGTTAAAGCTTTTGCAAAAGCTAAGGCAAAAGTTATTCTTTTTGGATCAAGAAAAGAAACTGTTGATAAAGCAGTTAAAGAATTAATGAGTGAAGGATATGATGTTTTAGGATATTATCCTAATTTAAATGAATTAACCGAAGTGGAAAAAGTTATTAGTGATATTTATAATAAATTTGGAAAAATTGATATTTTAATTAATAATGCAGGAATGTCAGCTAATAAAAAAATAGAAGAAACTACTACAGAAGAATTTATGAAAATAATGAATTTAAATGTATTAGGTATGTTTAATATGATTAAGGCTGTTGTTCCTTATATGAAAAAGCAAGCAGCGGGAGTAATTTTAAATACTAGTTCAATGGTAAGTATTTATGGTCAACCTTCAGGGGCTATTTATCCTGCTAGTAAATTTGCAGTCAATGGCTTAACTAAGTCTTTGGCTTTAGAATTAGCTGCAAATAATATTAGAGTAAATGCTGTTGCACCTGGAATAATTAATACAGATATGGTAGCTGCACTTCCTAAAGAAGTTATAGAACCTTTAATAAAAACAATTCCTTTAGGTAGAATAGGAGAGCCAAAGGATATTGCGAATGCTTTTTTGTTCTTAGCAAGTGATATGGCAAGTTATATTACAGGGGTTATTCTTCAAGTTGATGGGGCAGCTAAAAATTGATATTTATATTAAAGTAGGTAGAAAAAATGTATGATTTAATTATAGTTGGTGCGGGACCGGCTGGTCTTACAAGTGCCCTTTATGCTTTAAGAGCAAATAAAAAGGTTTTAATGTTGGAAGCAGTTTGCTATGGTGGACAAATTGTCAATGCAAATAAAGTTGAAAATTATCCAGGGATAGAAGAAATTTCTGGGTATGAGTTAGCAACTAAAATGTATAATCAAGTAAAAAAAATAGGCGTCGAAATTAAGTATGAAAAAGTAATTAAGATAGATGAAAATAAGATTGTTCATACAAAAAATAATGAATATCAAAGTAAAGCTATAATAATCGCAACAGGTGTTAAAAAAAGAAAATTGAATGTTGCAAATGAAGAAAAATTTGTAGGTAAGGGATTATCTTATTGTGCTACTTGTGATGGTAATTTTTATAAAGGAAAAGAAGTAGCTGTAAATGGTGGAGGAAATACAGCCTTGGAAGATGCTCTTTATTTAGCTAATTTAGCAAGTAAAGTCTATCTTATTCATCGAAGAGAAACATTTAAGGGAGAAGAAAAATATGTAAAAGAATTACACCAAAAGAAAAATGTAGAATTTGTTTTAAATTCTTCTATAAATTCCTTAAATGGAGATGAAGAGTTAGAATATATTGAAGTAATAGATAAGAACCAAAATATAAAAAGAATAAATGTGGCAGCTCTTTTTGTTGCTATTGGACAAGTGCCAGATAATGATATTTTTCAAAATGTAGTGGAAATAGATGAAAATGGTTATATCAAGACAAGTGATGGAGTTCATACTAAGACTAAAGGAATATATATTGCTGGGGATTGTAAGAAAAAAGAATTACGACAGTTGACAACGGCTGTAGGTGATGGCAGTATTGCGGCAACTGTTGCGATTAAAGAAATGAGGGAAATATAAGTATGGAAGTTATAGAAATAAAGGAAAAAGAGTTAGATAAAAATTTAAAAGCAAATAAGAAAGTAGTAATTGATTGCTATGCTCCATGGTGTGGACCTTGTAGAATGTTAGCTCCTATAATAGATGAATTAGCTGATAAATTAAAAGATATAAAATTTTATAAAATAAATATTGATGAAGCTTTTGATTTAGCTAAAAAATATAGTATAATGTCTATTCCAACAATATTAGTTTTTGAAGAAGGTAAGTTAAAAAATAAAATTATTGGATTACAAGAAAAAGAAGAATTAGAACAATTAATACAATAAAAAATGAAATAGGAGGTAAAAATGAGTAAAAATTTAATTATAAAACAATGTGAGGATTGTAAGACAGTAGTAAAAGTAATTAAGGAAGAAGACTCTAAATTATTTTGTTGTGAAAAACAAATGCAAGAATTAAGTCCTAATTCTGTGGATGCTAGTTATGAAAAACATATTCCCAATTATGAAATAAAGGGGGATAAAATAAGTGTAAAAGTTAATCATGTTATGGAAAATGATCATTATATTGAATGGATTAGTATGTGTTCTGATAATAAAGAATTTACAGTATATTTTAAACCAGGTGATGTAGCGATGGTAGAATTTGAATATATACCTGGAGCAATACTTTATGCTTATTGTAACAAACATGCCTTATGGAAAAAGGAAGTAGAGTAAGCAGATATTTTTAAATTATTTTAACAAATAAGCAAAAACTTATTTGTTTTTTTTATTTTTTTAATAATATTAAGCATAATAAAAAAGAATAAAGTTTAAGACTTTATCTTAATTTATAAAAATAACAAAAAAAGCCAAAAACTTTATTTTTGACTTTTTAATAAGACTGCGATAAATTTAGAAATGTTAATTTATTAATTTGGAATAATTTTTCACTATCAGTTACATGAACATATAAATCAAGGGTAGTTTTTACACTTGAATGTCCTAATATTTCACTTAATGATTTAATATCTACACCACATAATAAAGATCTAGTAGCAAAAGTATGACGTAAAATATGGAATTTATATTTTCTAATTGATAAAGATTTAAGAAAATCAAGATAAAATAGGTAATATTTTTTAGTTGTTATAAAAGTATTTTTACCAGTTAAAAAATAACAATTTTCATTTTTTTGAAATTTTTTTAAATATGGTAATATTGCATTATTTATTGGAATATTTCTAATAGAATTTTGTGTTTTTGGAGAATCTATTATTATTTTTGTTTTATTTTTATTAGTAGTGTCTTTATTTTTAACCCTGATTAAAGTTTTATTAATATGAATTATTTTATTTTTAATATCAATATCTTTCCACTGTAAAGCACATAATTCTCCAATTCTAAGCCCAGAAAATAAAACAAATAAAATAGCAAAAACTTTAATATCATTACTATTTTTAGCTGCTTTTTCAATAGTTTTTATTTCATAATCATTTAAAGTAATAATTTTCTTGGGTATAAATTTCGGCATTTCTATTTTTATATTAATATTTTTATAGTTTAAGAATTGTTTTAATACTAATAATATATCTTTAATTCTCTTATTACCTAAGTTTTCTTCTTTTAAGTAATTAGTAAATTCAATAACATTTTTTTCAGTTAAGTTTTTAATTTTTATATTTTTAAAATAAGGGATAATTTTGGAATTTACTATAGAATAATAGTTAGTATAACTAGAATCCTTAAGTAAAACTTTACTATTAAGCTAGCAATTAATTGAATCAGAAAAACTATCTTTTTCAGATATTGATTTTTTTAAATTTTCTTGGGTAAAAGTTTTTAATTTTTCTTCTCTTTTTTGTTTTACTTCAAGATAACTTCTTGCATAAACAAAACCATATTTTTTTATTCTTCCAAATTCATCTCTTTCTTTTACATATCTTGCTTCATATCTGCCATCTTTTCTTTTAGTTATATTTTCTCCTTTTTTTGGCATATTACTCCTCCTTTTTTTTATTTTAAGACTTGATTTTTGACTGCTATTAAAATTTTTTTGAAGTATAAGTTTTACAATATTTTATTATTTTAAGAAAAATAGTGTAAAAATTTGTCAGATTATGTTATAATTCTAATTGATAATAGCAAAAGGTTTTAGGATAAAGTCTTAAACTTTATTCTTGTTAAGGAGGAGGTATTATGGACACTATTAAACAAGATAAAAAGGGAATTGTTGGTAAAATATTTAAAACTATCTTTTTTTTGATAGCTTTTATTATTTTAGTAATAGCTGGAATTATTATGTTTAAAGCAAATACTGATCCAGATAAAGTGCCAGATGTATTTGGATATAAACCTATGATAGTATTATCAGGATCTATGGAAACTTCAATTCATACAGGGGATTTAGTGTTTGTAAAAATGGTAGATACAACTATTTTGAAAAAAGGTGATGTAATTGCTTTTAGAAATGAAGAAGATACTGTTACTACACATAGAATTGTAGAAATTGTTTTTGAAGATGGAAAACAATATTTTAAAACTAAAGGAGACGCTAATAATGCTGAAGATACTAACTTGGTAGCTATGGAAGATGTTGAAGGATTATATGTCGGAAGAATAGCTAAAGCGGGTAATTTCTTAATGTTTATGCAAAAACCTATGGGGTTGTTTATAGTTTTATTAGTAATTTTAGTAGTTGGGTTATTATGGCTATATATTATTAGTAAAAGAGATGATAAGAAATATAGTAAAGAAGAAGAAAAAGATAGATTAGAGTTTGAAGAATTTAAAAGAAAAAGAGAATTAGAACGTCAAAATAATGAAAAAAAAGAAGATAAATAAGGAGATATAAAAGGTGAGAATCCTTTTATATATAGAAATAATATTCTAGAATATTATTCTCAAAATTGTTGTAAGGAGGTGAAAAAATTGAAAAAGAAAACTGTATATTCAGCAATGGTAGTAGTTATGTTGCTAGCAATTTCTTTATACTTTATAGGTGGAACATACGCTAGATATGTTAGTGAATTTGATGGTAGCGGAAATGTTGATATAGCAAAATGGGCAGTTGCTTTGAAAAGTGGTGAACAACCATTAAATAAAAATTTTGAATTGACATTAAAACCTGTTGCTAATGAGCATGTTGTTACTGGTAAAATTGCTCCATCAGTTACAGCTACTGGAGAAATAGATGTTGAATTAAATGGTACAGAAGTATCTGTTGATGTTATTTCTACTATTTCAGAAGACGCAGTTAAAAATGCTTTAACTACACTTGGTGCAGCTGATGTAGATGATAGTGGTATAGATGTAAAAGTTACTGTTACTAAAGATGAAGGTGCTGAAAATATAAAGGACATAAGTGGTAGTGGTACTTCAGATTCACCTTATCTAGTTGCATTAAATAGTACTGAAAGTGGATTTGGGGAAACTGATAAAATAAAAGTTACTGTGAAAGTTACTTGGACAAATGATGATGCCAAGAGTACAGCTCATACAAAGATTGGTGAAGCTGCAGCAACAGCTTCCGCAGCAACTTTAAAAGTTCCTTTTAAATTACAAATTGTTCAACATATTCAAGATCAAAAATATACACCAGGAACTTAATAGATTGGAAGTTAAAACTTCCAATAAGGGCTATAAGTTTTATAACCCTTATTGAAGGCTTTAAGGACATAGAAAAGTGGTGATAAATATAGATGAGTACACAAAAGAAAAAAGAGAAAACTAATGAAAAAAACTTTGTGGTAATGATACTTATTCTAATTGCTTTAATTATAATTATCTTTTTACTTGTTGGAAATCTAGGATTTATTGACCATAGACCTCGAATCCCAACGGGAAACGTAGATATTTTTGATATAATTTTTCAAAAAAATTGTGATACTACCTGCACTTGCAACTGTATTTGCAATAATGGTAATTGTAATAATTGTAATAATACTACGGGTGGTAATGCAAATACTAACAATAATACTGGAAGTAATACGGAAAATACTGGTGAATCAAGTGGTAGTGTTAAGCCAAATATTCCAACTTCACCAGAAGATAAAGATGGTATAGAAGTTTTTGATGAGGAAACAGAATATTTTCAAAATACACAACTTCATATATTTACTAATACAGCTTATTATGTTGTTGATGATAAAATTGCTCCTACAAGTGAAAATACATACCAATTTGTAATAAGAAATAATAATGAATTTAATATAAAATATGATTTAGATTTATTTGAAGATAATAAATTTAATATTAATATGAAATATCGTTTAAAATTAAATAATGTATATGTTGCAGGAAATGATGATGAATGGTTGACTTATAAAGAATTACAACAAAAAGATATTGAACTTGCAGCCAATACTTATGATGTGTATACATTAGACTGGAAGTGGTTTGAATCAAGTAATGATACAGAAGTAGGTACAAAAATAAATTCTAATTATAAATTGGAATTAAAAATTACAGCTTCTGGGTATTAAAAAGAAAGAAGGTGTAACGATGTCTACAAGAAAAAAATATAAATTAAAAAGAATAAAAAATTTCTTAATATTTTATATGTTTGTGTGTATTTTATTTGTAGCTAGTTACACTTTATCTAGATATGTAGAAACAACAGAAGGTACAAGTGGATTAGGAATAGCTAAATTTAGTGTTACTGTAAATGGTATAAAAGTTACTGAGGGGAATCCTTTTATATTAAATTATAAAGATATTACAAATACTTCAGAAAAAATAGCTCCTAATACAAGAGGATATTTTGAATTTGAAATAAATCCAAAGGGAACAGAGGTAAGTTTAGAATATGAATTTAATTTTGATTTAAAAGAAATACCTGAAGAGTTTAAATTAGCATATTTTACTATAAATGATGGGGAAGAACAGTATGATATTACTGATACTAATATTATAAAAAATGAGTTACTTCTTTCTAATAAAGAAGAGGGATTTACGGAAGATGAGAAAATAAATATAAAAGTTTATTGGACTTGGGATGTTGCTGAAGAAATTACTAATCCAGATGTTAGTACTATAGATAATAAAAATATTAGTATTATAGCTGTAATAAGACAAAAGCTATAATAAGACAGGAGGTAGCAATGGAAAGGTATGGACTAAAAAAAGAATTAGTTATTACACTTACTTTTTTTGTATGTGTTTTATTTGTCTTTACTTTTAATGCTACATCTAGTAGATATAGGGGAGAAATTCAAGGTCGAGCAAATGATGTTTTAGCTGTTCCAGTTATTGGATTAGAAAATCCTACTTTTACATATACAGCACAAAATGTATTACCAGGATTTACTGATGAAGCTGATTTTTATGTTACTAATTATGATAATACAAAAAATAATGAAATTTTAATGAAGTATTATTTAAAAATTCAGTTAAATACTATTATACCAATAAAAGTTACTTTAACAGATGCTAATGAGTTAGAGTTGCCATTATTAGAAGATGGAAAAACTGAAGAGTTTATTTTACCTTATGATAAAACGATGAGAACAAAATTTCATCTAAAAATAGAATGGGATAAAAAAGATAACAGTTATGAATATGCTGGTAAAGATATAAGTTTAAAAATAGATTTAATAGCGACACAAGTAGTTGAGGGATAAAATGGAAATAGTAAAAAAAATAGGAAAAATATTATTTTATATAGTTTTAGTAATTATGGCTTTATATAGTACATTTATAATTATGCAAAAAATAATTTGGAGAGATAAGACTCCTGAGTTTATGGGATATAAAAATTTTATTATTTTAACAGGAAGTATGAAGCCAACGCTTAACAGCGGAGATATTGTTGTGGTAAAAGAAAGTAAGGATATTAAAGAAAATGATATAATTTCTTTTAAAGTAGATAATTCTGTAATTACGCATAGAGTATATGATATTTATAAAGAAAATGGAAAAATATATTATATTACTAAAGGAGATGCCAATACTGGAACAGATACCGAGTTAATAAGCATAGAAGATATAGAAGGTAAATATTGTTTTAGAATTCCTTTTTTAGGTAATGTCATTTTATTTTTACAAAAACCTAGTGGAATTGTTCTTTTATTTGGAATATTAGGAATTTATTTATTAGTTAGTTTTTTAAAATCAACTAAAAGTCAAGAAAAATAATGGGGAAGTGGTGAAAATGAAAAAGAAGGAGATTGCTAAGATTTTAATACTGGCAGTTATTACTGTTGGATATGTCTTTTCTTGTGGAAAATCTTATGCAAGATATGTTTTAACTAAGCAATCTGAAACTACATTTTCAGCAGAGCCTTTTTATTTTGAAGTAGAAGATATAACAAAAGATCATATTTATGCAAGGAAAAATCAAGTTGTTAGTTTAAAGATAATGAATTATGTTGATGATCAATCAAATGAATTTGATACTGAATATACTATTTACTTAGAAGATAATGACATTTTTACTTTAGAGCAAGGGCAAGTAGAAGGAACAATTGGTGCATCAAAAAGCGAAAAAACAGAAGAATTAAAATTAGAGTTAAAACCAAATTTTAAAACAGGTGGAAGTATTACTTTTGTGGTAAAGACGACAGAACCATATACAAAAGAAGTTAAAATAGTAGTACCTGTAAATAAATTAGGCGATTATGTATTAGAACTTGGTGAAGGTAAAACATGTTATTATTATAATGAAACATGGGGTGGATCTTATCAAAATATAATACAAACTGATGCACCTTGTAATGGTGATAATGGATTTAATGATATACCACCTTATCATA
>CANRGD010000008.1 GCA_947630105.1 uncultured Bacilli bacterium
TCATCACACATTTTGCCACTGTTATCAGTTGAACCATCATCTATAACTAATATTTCTAAATTCTTATATGTTTGATTTACTATTGATGCAAGACATTCATCTAAATATTCTTCTACATTGTAAACTGGGACAATAACACTAATTTTATCTTTCATGTTTTCACCTCATCATTTAATTTTTTTTAATAATAAATATAGTGGTGTAAAGTAAACAGCCATTATTATTTTTATTCTATTTTGAAGCCCAATCTTTTTTCTTAAAATATGGTTATCAAGATAACTTTTTATTATTCTTTCATATTTACTATAATCAAAATTTTTACCTATTTTATTTCTATAAATATAAAAATTGCATATATTATCGCATTGTATATAATACCTTTCAAATATATCATATTTTTCAAAAACTTTATTAACTATATAAGCAGATTCAATAGATGTAATAAGTTTTTTAGGATCGCCAACATGTCTAATACTTCCTTCTCTTTGTCTAAAATAATATAATGGCTTATGCACATAATTAATTTTTGAAATTTTATCCAAATAGGTATAAAAGAATGAAATATCTTCCATAGCTTTAACATCTTCTATAAATAGTAAATTATCTAATTTTTCTCTTAAATACATTTTATTCCAAACAGTTCCATCTCCTAATGAAAACATTTTTCTAATCATATATTTAATATCATAGTTATCATATGAGAATGTAACTTTATCAAGTGAATTATTTTTATAAGAGAAATATTCGCAACAAACTAAGTCAGCTCCAATGCTATTTTTAATTAATTCTTCATACATAGTTGTGTCTATAAAATCATCTGAATCAACAAAGCTAATCCATTTACCAGTTGCATGTTTTAAGCCTACATTTCTTGCTGAAGATAAACCACCATTTTCTTTGTGAAACACTTTAATTCTCTTATCTTTCGTTGCCCATTCATCACACATTTTGCCACTGTTATCAGTTGAACCATCATCTATAACTAATATTTCTAAATTTTTATATGTTTGATTTACTATTGATGCAAGACATTCATCTAAATATTCTTCTACATTGTAAACTGGGACAATAACACTAATTTTATCCTTCACTATAACACCTACTCTACATTCCATTTATTATATAATGATAGTATTTTATATAATAAATAATTATTTTTTATATAACTTCTATAAAATAATTTATCTTTTTTATTTTTTATTTCATTATAATTTAATTCTAAATTTTTAATAAATTTTGAATTTAAGTAAAATATTTTTTTCTTTATTTTTAGTGGTAATTTATTTAATCTTGTATAAGAAATTACTTCTAATTCATTTAATAATACTTGTTTATAAATATTATCTATTTTTAAATTAATATTTTTAGCATATTGATATATGTATCTTGGTAAATAATACTGACTTAAACATTTATAATTTATAGAATGCTCCACTGTTTTAGATATATTATTATCATGTTGTCTATAGTAATATAGGCAATCTTTTATGCCAATAACTTTCTTACATGTTGGAAATATTAAAGATCTCATAACCATATCTTCATACCAATATCCTTCTGGTAAACGAATATCATATAAAATACTTCTTTTAATAACGCTCATCCAGAGAAAGCCTTCTATTTTTAAAATATCGTTTCCAAGTCCATTATTATTTCTATAAACAATTCCATAATTGTTTTCTAAAAAATTATCATATTTCGTATAATAGCCACATTTAACAATATCTGCATCATATGAAATAGCTTCATTCATTAAAGTTTCAATATAGTTTTCTTTAATAAAATCATCACTATCAATAAATGAAATATATTTACCAACTGCATTATCTAAACCATTATTTCGAGCCTTAGCAGCTCCTCCATTTTTTTGATTTATTATTTTTATTCGTTTATCTTTATATTCCTTTAATATTTTTAAAGAAGAATCAGTTGAACCATCATTAATTACTAATATTTCATAATTATATTTAGTTTTATTATTTAAAATTGAATCAATACATTCTTTTAAATATTTTTCTGAATTATAAATGGGAATTATAATTGATAAATCAATATTTTTATCTATATGTTTATTCGTTGGTTTTTTATAAATATAAGGCTTTGGATTATATATTTTTCTTATATCATGTTCATATTCTTTAAGCTTTTCTTCCGATATTTTTTTTGAGAATAATGAAACAAATGGTATTAATATTCTTAAGAAAAAACATATTATTTTTTTTACTATTTTTTTCATATTCTCACCTCTTTTTAAAGTAAATCATATATTTTACTTAGTTCTTCTTTATTTTCAATAGTATTATCTTTTTTAAGATTATCAATAAATTTATCTCTAACACTTTTATTATCTATTAACAATTTAATTTTTTGAGCTATTTCTTCATTGGTATTAGCTAAATATCCGTTTACACCATCAGTAATTTGTTCAGCAATTTCTTTGATATTATTTCCAACAATTGGTTTTGCTAAAGCTTTAGCCTCTAGCACTGTAACGGCATAGCCTTCGAATCTAGAAGTTGTAACATATATATCTGATTTTTCTATCCATTTATATGGATTATTAGTAGCACCATATAAAATAAAATGATTTTCTAAATTTTTTCTTTTAATTTTAGTTAAAAGATTTTCTTTTTCTTCTCCTTCACCAAAAACATACCACTTAATGTTATATCCTAATTTATTAACAAGAATATCACAAACATCAATAGCATTATCTAAACCTTTCTGGTAAACAAGTCTTCCTACTGTAGATATCCAAATTTCATCTTTTTTCTTCTTTATATCTATTGGTTCTTTACCCATCTCTTTTATCATTTTTTTAGATATCATATTTTTAATAACCAAAAATTTATCTTTATATTCAGGAAAATATTCATTTAATGCTTCTAAACAAGTATTTGAAACAGTAGCAATGTTATCATAAAAATTAAAGTAATATTTATCTAATTTATAATCAAAGGGATATTTTTTATAATTATTATGAATAAATCCTATTTTCTTTTTAGCTTTAACTTTATCAATATTGAAATATAATGAATATCTTTCCATAAAACCAATAGAAACATCATAATTTTTATTTAAACCAGAAATTATATGTTTTACATGATTCCAACCTAAATATATAGCTTTTCTATGTAACAATTTATTATAAATATAACCAAATATATATAGTAATGAATAAAAAGCTTTTTTTGGTTTTTTATTTATTAAAAATATTAATGGAGCAAATGCTTTATTTTTTTCAAATTTTTTAAAATCAACATCTTCAGCTAATAAATTAACCTCTTTAGGTAATTGCTTTAAAAATTCTCCTTCTACACCAAATAAGAATAAATCAACTTCATATTTTTTATAATCAAATAAAGATAAAATAGTAACTAAACTTTTTTCAGCTCCACCTATACTCAAAGAATTCATTACAAATACTATTTTTTTCTTCATTTACTTCACCACTTTATTTATTAGTAATTTTATGTTTCTTTTGCAATTACTAAATATTTTTAATTTAATAAATAATAAATAACTTTCATATTTATCAAAGATTTCTATTTGATATCTTTCTTGTAATTCTTTGTATTCTTTATATTCATCCATATTTTTTAAATAATTTATATATTTTAAATATTCTTTATATGAGGAACTGATGGAAATTTGTCTACACCAGTTCATAGTAGCATTTTTAGTACACTCTAGCAATCCTTTTATAAAATCTTCTTTACCCATGTCAATAATAATTTTATCAATAAATAAATCTATCCTATAATGATCTACTATTTTTTTTATAAGTTTACTACTATCATTTTTTCTAGTGGCACTATATTCATTAATAGCATAATGATAATAAGCATTATCACTAATAAAAATATTGGAAGCAGCTAATAAATTTAAAAAATAAAATAAATAATCCTCTCCATAACTAAATTCTTTATTAAATTTATTATTTTTAATTAATTCCTTTTTAAAAAAAGAATTACAAACTGAACCAAACTCATGATTGACTAAAAACATTTTTAGTAAAGTATTTAAATCTGTTTTTAAATCTAAATAACCATTAACAGAATTTTTTGATTTTTTTTGAAAGTTTTTTACCTCTAAGTAACTTTGAAATTTTATTATATCTGGATAATTATTATTTATAGCAATATTAATCATTTCTTCAAAATAATTAGTATCAATATAATCATCAGAATCAATAAAAGTTATATACTTTCCTTTAGATACATCAATACCTTTATTTCTAGAAATAGAAACGCCTTGATTTTTTTGATGAATTACAGTTATTCTTTTATCTTTTTTGGCCCATTCATCACACATAGGACCACTATTATCAGTTGAGCCATCATCAATTAAAATTACTTGAATATTTTTAATTGTTTGATTTATAACAGATGAAATACATTTATTTAAATACTTTTCAACATTATATACTGGTATAATAACTGATATTAAATCTTTTTTCATGTCCCTAAACTCCTTACAACTTTTTATTTATTTCTTTTTTCTTTCTACTAATCGATTTGGATAAAAGAAATATTCAACAAAATTAAATAATTTAATATTTTTATAACTCCAAACAATAATTAGTGATAATAATATTGATAAAATAGTACCTATTAGTAATAATAATGTAAAATTACTGATACCTATATTAATAAAAACTGTTCTAACAATTGCCGTAAATATTGTATGTAATAAATATATAACCATACTGTAAGTACCACATAACTTTATAAAATTCATCTTTTCTTGTTTTTGCATAATAATTATTAAAATTATTGCTAAAGGAATACCTATTAATACCATATTAATTTCAGTAGGCACACTATTAAATGTAAATATTCCAATTATTAAGATAATTGCATTAAATATTAAATATTTACTTTTATGAAGGTGAATGTTTTCTTGAGCGATATTATATCCAACATTATAAAACAATCCATAACTCATCCAATTTAATAAAACCAATGTTTTTGATTTACTTAATAAAATAATATTTAATATATAAATAAGAATCCAAAAGATAGTATTAATATATTTTAAATTTTTATTTTTTTCAAAAATCCCATGAACAACTTTTATTATTAATAGTGATAATAAATACCAAAATACCCATTTACCACTATAAAATAATGTATATAAATCACTAAAAGTAGCTTCATGATTACCACTAAAGATAAACATTTTTATAAACCAAAATAAATAGACAAAAATGAGATATGGTATATAGAGCTGAATTATATTTTTTTTCAAATACTCAAAATATGATATTTTGTTTTTATTTAATTTACCAAAAAGTTTTTCTGTCATACCACTTAAAATAAACATTAGTGGTAAGTGAAAACTATATAATATTTTATCTAAGATAAGAGCATAATTTGAATTTATTCCAGCACTAACTAAGCCTCTTTCCATATGGCCTATAACTATTAATATAATCGCTATTCCTCTTAGAATATCTAAATATTTTATTCTTGATTGTTTCAAGATTATCACCTACTTCATATTTTGAAGATAAAAATCATATACTTTTTGATAACTATTTTTACTATTAAATTCAGCTGGTACTTTTTCTATTACTTGATCATCTCTTTGGTTAGGAGAATTTAAAATTATATTTGCCCATTCTTTAGGACTTAACTCTAAAGATAAAAATTCAACATTACCAGTTATATTAGAAGTTTTATCAACGTTACTAGAGGTATAACATTTTAAACCATTAACTTGAGCTTCGATTAAAGCTATACTCATTCCTTCAAACTTAGAAGGCATCACATATATATCTATTGCGGATAATATTTCATTAACATCATTCCTATTTCCTAAAAATAAGACATTATTTGCAATATTAAGCTCTTTAACTTTTTCTTCCATTTTTAATCTTATTGGACCTTCTCCAACTAAAATAAGCTTACTATCTTTATTTATTTTTAAAGCTTCATTAAATATATCTATCAAAAAGCTATGATTTTTTACATCCATAAATAATCCTACTAAGCCAAAAACTGTAGTACTAGCAGATATATGTAATTTTTTTCTCACTTTTGACCTATTACTTTGTTGAAAAGTAAATTTAGCAATATCAATACCATTGTTAAATATTATAAAATCTTTATTTCCATAAGCAAATTTTCCAGCTTTAGCACCACAAGCTACACGAATTATTTTTTTATTGTATTTTTTTACTGCTAATCTGCCTAGTTTATCTAAAATTTTAGTTTTAGTATAATTTTTTTCTTTTTTAAAACCAGCTGTATGACAATGAACTATTACTTTGGCAGTGGAATATTTGCAAGCATAAGTAATTCTTTCAAATAAACTATAACTCATCATATTTATATGAATATAATCAAAATCATTATGTAAATATATATCTTTTAAATCTTTAAGATATTTATGGTAGCTTTTTTTGCGATCTTCAACTTCATATATTTTAACTCCAGATTTTATATACTCATCATAAAAAGAAATTTTCATACCTTTTTGGATTAATAAAGATATTTCAAATATTTCATGATTCATATTTTTATAAAGATTATATATATATGTTTCAATACCACCAATATCACTTGATAATCCTTCATATAATATTTTTATTTTTTTCATATTTTTTCACCTCTAACTTTGGCAAAATTATTAAAATAGATATTATTTACCTCGTATTATAAATCTCATTTTTCTATAAATTGTTATACAAAAATATAAAATAAAATCTTTTAAATTTCTTTTTCTGTTAGCGTATGTTTTAACAATTTCATCTATATCTACATCAAATTCAGCTAAATTAGCTTTAATAAAATTCTCTAAATATTCTAATTGGTTATCAGTAATATGATTAGGATGATATACAAAAGTAAAAATACCATTTTTAGAAATTTTATGAGGGGTATCAAATACTGATGGCAAAAATAACATTCCTTTATATTTATAAGGGAAAAATGCATAGCCATCAGAGATGAAAGAAAAATATTTTAAGTCCGTACAAGCTTTTATAGTTAATTTATCAAAACTATGATTAGGAGCAAAAAAACAAGTTGCTTTTATATTTTTTTCTTTTAATATCTTATAACCTTTAGCTAATATTTTTTTTTGGGCAGTATAACTTTTTCCCATATATTCTGTTTTTTTCTTTTTTAAATGAGAATGGGGAAAATCATATTTATGATGATATCCATGAAGAGCCATAATCCACCCTTTTTTCTGCCATTTTTGAGGATACTTTTGCCAAAATTTATCAATTATACCATAATTAAATTCTAAATCTTTATTAGCAGGTATAATACCCACAATAGGTTTAATATTATATTTATCTAATAATTTTTCCATCTTGTTCCAATTTTCTTCATTCATATTTGGGCAAGCATCATCAAGTCTAATTATGTACTTTAACATTTTACTTCCTCCTTTTCCTATAAGTTGATCTTTTAGTTTTGGTTTTTTCATACCATATAAATAGGGAAAATATTTTTTTATTATAAAACCTAATAGTAGAGAAACACTTACTGAGATCATAGTTATAAATAAACCTAAGAGAATACAATTTAGTGTACTACCAGTACTTAAAATAATTTTTGAAAAATTAATCTTAGTTTGAAATAAAATTATTATAATTTTATGAAATATTAATATACTTAAAGTATTTTGACCAATTATTTGTAATACTTTATTTTTACCAATTTTAAATGAAATAAGAAATGTTGTAAGGGAAAATATAATACTAGTAAATAAAAAGTATAAATAATTTCCATAGATGTAATCAGAGCATGAGATGGTACCATTAATTTTACTAATATATATTGCTTCTATAACTAAAAGAAATAAGATTATTTTCGATATAGTATTAGTACTTAACTTCTCAATTAGCTTATACTCTTTTAAAATAAAGCCTAAACTATAAAATGGCATCACTACTAATGCTGTGTTTATTCCCCAAGGTAATATAAGGGAAAGTTTTGTTGAGAAAAAACTTATAATAAATAAAAAACTTAACTTAATCCAGATATTAATTTTTTGTAAAATTTTTGTATCCAATAATTTATATAATACTTCTGTAGTAAATAATGCTGGTAAAAACCATAAAGAATTATTTTGTCTTAATGATAATTGATAACCAACACCATATAATATTTCAAGAATTGAATCTTTTAATTTAAAAGTTGCATTGGCATTTATAGTAGCATTAACGCTTCTTCCAAATAAGAAATAAGGAAGTAAAAAAGCTAAAGTAAATATAAAATAAGGAATCATTAAGGTTAAAAATTTTTTTACTACAAATTCTTTAGTATTTTTTTCTCTATTATATAAATAACCAGATATAATAAAGAATAATACAACATGAAAACTATATATTAAATTAAATAACCGATAGGTATTCCCATTATGAACTATAGTATGACCAAAAACAATTAATAATATGGCTAGTGCTCTGGTGATATCTATAAAACTAATTCTTTTGTTTTTCATTTATATCACCTTCTTTTATTTTCATTAAATTTATATAATACATTAATAAAACTGATTGATGTCTTGCTAATGTACCAAAATCAGATTCTGAAGCTACTAGCATTATTAAATATGATAAAACTAAAGTTACATATGTTATATTCTTTATATTTAATTTTTTTATAGATTGTTGAAGTAACGAAATATTAAAAACTTGATATATAAAGAATATAACATATTTTGGTCCAAATTTAATTATTTCTAGTGGAAGACAAATTCTTACAAAATTAATTATATAATTGGGAATAAAAAATATGGTACTATTTCCTGAAAATACATTTTTAATAATTGTAGTAACACCCGTTATATCTTCTAATGATTCACGTCTATTAATTAATTCATCAAAAGAACTATATGAAATAAATCTACATAAGTATACTCCTATAAAGAAGACAATAAATATAGGGATAATGCTTTTTATAATTCCTAATTTTTTTTCATTTTTAATTTGCTTGGAAAGAAAATAATAACAAATTATAATTAATCCTGCTTCTATTATGTAATATTCTCGAAAAACTAATGATTCTATAAAAAATATAAAAGCAGTAATTAGTATTTTTTTATTATTACTAAGTTTAGTTTGGAACAATCCATATATAAGTAATAAAAAAATTAATTGAATTAAATCTTTATTGGCATTAAATACTGTCCATGATAGTACAAACATACTAAAATAAATATAAATATATTGTTTTAAGGAATACTTTTTAAATTTTAATAATAAGACAAACATGATAGGTGTAAATAATAATGTAAAGAAAATGCTCCATTCTAGGTTTGTTGTGAATCCTAAAAACTTAAAAACTGAAAATATTTTAATGGGAAAATCAAATGCTTTTTGACCAGTTAAAGTATTATTAATTATACCATTTCTGATATAATTCATAATTCCAAAACCAAATGCTTCACTCATTGTATATTGATATATTTTACCAATAGCTGAAACGACAAAAATCAATAATAATAAGAAAAATGTATTTTTATTTACTTTTTTGCTCATATGATTTTCCCCTTTCTTTAATTTATATAAAATTTTTGTAATTCATTAGCTGTGTCTTCGATTAAATAATTTTTATTTTTTAATTGTTTTTTATTATTTCTTCTTTTTAAATTAAAATTACATATTTCAGTTGCCCACTTTTGGGGAGGAGCTGATAAACTAATAAATCTTAATCCTTCAGTTATTTTCACTTCAGTTGTTATAACGTCTTTAGATATAAAGCATGGAAGTCCAGCTGCTTGAGCTTCAATAGCTGTAATTGGTAATCCTTCATATAAAGATGGCATTATAAATACATCCATAGCTTGCATATATTCATTAACATTACTAGCAAAACCTGTAAAAATAACTTTATCTTCTAAATTTAATTTTTTAACTTTATCTTTTATGTCTTCTTCTAAAGGACCAGTTCCAATTAATAATAATTTTGAAGTAGGTTTTATTTTTTGTATTTCATTAAATATATCTATTAAAAAAGTATGATTTTTTACTCTATCAAATCTTCCCACATTTCCAAAAACTAGTTCTTCAGCAGATATATTTAATTCATTTCTTATTTGTTTTCTTATTTTATTATTTGGTTTAAATCTAGCATACTCAATCCCATTATGAATAATTGTAACATTTCCTTTAGCAATTTCTTCTTTTCCATACAACCATTTTCCTGCTGAATTAGAACAAGCAAAATAATTAGTAGCATATTTCTTTAAAGGCTTTTTTAATACATTACCTAACAATTGTTTTAATTTATTCTTTGTTTGAAATGTTACACTATGAGCATGTACTATTCTAATTGGTATGCCATATTTTTTAGCATACTTTAATACCATATAATTTTTACTAGAAGAATGCATATGAATAACTTTATAATCATGATGTTGTTGGAAAAACTTTTCAATATTTTTTTTATGTTTTAGATAATCCCATGGTTTGTTAAGCCAAGCATCTATTTTAGTAATTTTGCAGCCTAATTTTTTTATTTCTTCTTCAAGAGGATAACTAACCCCATCATCTAATAATAAAAAATCTATTTGGAGTTTATTTCTATCCATATGTTTAATATTTTCAAGACAAAATTGTTGAATTCCACCATGTCTTAATCTATCAATAAAATATAAAACTTTAACTTTTTTCATTTACTATCACCTTTAAAAAATCCATGTCTCTAATTTGTTCTTTAATATAAGAAGTTTTACTCTTCTACACTATTTTTTAAAAATTCAGAAGACTTTTCTTTAAACTTAGCCAAATTCTTATTTACTTTCTTAAAATCTATTTTATAATTTAAAACATCAGCTACATTTTCTAGACCTGTTAATATTCTTTCATTACTAATTCCCGCTATTTTTAATAAAGAATCAATTCTTGAATTAGTAGAAGCCTTATTTTTTTTATTATATCTTCTAAAATTAAAGAATGTTTTATTATAAATTAAAGAAAATACTGTTCCATGAAAAGAATCTGTACAAATATATTCGGCATTTTTTATTAAGTTAAGCCATTCTCTAGGTCCAATATCATAGGGTGTTATATCTGCAAATTTATCAGAATATTTTACATACTCATCTGCATGATTTAAAGAAACTATTTTTAGTCCTGTTTGAGCTTTTAATTTTTCAGCAAACTTTCTATGGGCAATGTTTTTACCTAAAAAATAACATAAAATATATTTATCTTTAATTAATCTTTTTTTACTAGCTACTATATCCCATTCAGATTTTGTTAATAAAAGAGTTGGATCACAAACAAGTGTTGCTTCTACATTTGCTAAATCATAACAAAGTTTAACTCCTTCATCTTCTCTTACCGAAATATGATTTATTCTTTGTAAAAAATATTTATATTTATCTTGATATTTTTTAGGAATATAAGAAACTCCAAAACTAGTTGCTAAAGAGATTTTATTAATCCTATCCTCTACCCAAGTTAAAGTATAATAATCGGCAACAACATTAACAGGTAACCATAATTGATCACTACCTACAATAATACTTTTATACTTTTTAGCTTGAATAGCTAATTCCCTATACGTTTTATAAGGTTTAGTTAATTTAAATTCTTTTTGAAAACTTTCATATTTTTTATCTCTAAGGGCAATATTTTTACCTAAATTTTTATTTAGTTTTTTATAAAATTTTAATTTTAACATTCCTAGTTTAGTTTTTATGAAAGGAATATTAAATAGTTGGGCTAAGTAATATTTCTTTTTTCCTTTTTTAAAATCAATATTTTGCGAAATATTAATTGTCTCATTTTCTATATTCATGTTATCTAAAATTTTTTGTGTAGCATAAGCTTGGAGCATACTGCCATAATTATGTTTAAAATAACATGATACTATTCCTACTTTTCCTTTCATTTTTGTCACCCTACTTTATTATTACTTATGATTTACTATAAGATATAAATGATTTTTGCTTTTTTAATAATTCTAGTTTATTTTCTTCTTTTAATAATTGTTCATATTTATTTTCTAATTTTATTTCTTCTTGTTTTATATTAAAGCCATTATTTGATATTTCTTCTTTTCTATCTACTCGTTTAAAATTATTAAAAGCAGTTAATAGCTTATTAGCCCACGCCTCAGCTGAATTATTCAAATCTATAAAATTTGTACTTTCTAAAACTTTAGTTTCCTTAGTCATAGCACTAGATAAAATACATAAAAGCCCAGCTGCTTGAGCTTCAACTCCAACTACAGGTAAGCCCTCATATAAAGATGGTAGTAAAAAAACATCCATTGCTTGATATAGAGCTGTAGGATTAGTTACTTGTCCTAAAAACTTAACATAATCTTCTAACTGTAATTTCTTTACTTTTTCTTTTATCATTTCTTGATTTGGTCCTTGACCAGCTAATAACAACACTGAATTTGGTATTTTTTTATGAACTTCATTAAATATATCTATTAAAAATTCATGATTTTTTTGCTTTACAAATCTTCCAATATGACCTATTACTAAAGTATCATCTGCTATATTTAATTCTTTTCTTTTTTCTTTACGTAACTCTATATTAAATTCAAATTCATCTAAATCAATGGCATTATTTAATAAATAAACTTTTCCTTTATTATAAGTTCTATTACCAAATAACCATCTACCAGCTAATTCACTACAACAAAAATAATCAGTAGCATAGACTTTAGAAAAATGTTTTAAAATTTGTTTTAACAAGTTTCTTTTCCATTCTTTTTTATTAGTAGTGGAATGACTATGGGCAATTCTAATTGGTACTTTAGCAGCTTTAGCGGCACATAAGGGAAATATTGATAAAGTATTAATATGAGAATGAACTATTTTATAATTTCCTGTTTTAAAAATATTTTTTAATTCCTTATAATATTTTAGTATTTTTTGATAAGGGGAAACTAAAATTACATTTCCACCTAGTTTTTTTATTTCTTCATAGGGGATATTAGTTGAATCACTATCACAAATAAAATCAAATTGAATCTTACTTTTATCTATATTGCGATAATAATTCATAATAACAGCTTCCACTCCTCCACCTATCCATTTGCCGATAACATGGGCTACTCTTATTTCTTTATTCATACCTGTACCCTCTTTCAAAAAAAGATTATATTATTAGGCTTTATAATATAATCTCAAATTTACTTTAATTTAAAATTATTAACCCCTACTACTTACTTCCATTTTCCAAAAATAGTTTTTTTAAATGGTTTTATATTTGTTTTTTCTAGTGGCTCATTATTTAGTACTTTCTTAGCATTATTTACTAAAACATCTTCTATTTCTTCTTTAGTTAAATACTTTTTTAATATTTTTTCTAAAGATATTAATTTTTCATAATAATTGTCTTTAGCATGATGAATATCACTACTAATAAAAGTAATAGCCTTATGCTTTAACAGCAACATAACAAGTTTTTTAGTACTTTTCCCATATTCTCCAAAAAAACTACCTATATTACATTGAAAATATACTCCTTGTTCTATTAATTTTTCTATTAGTTTAGGATCTTTATGAAAATTACTATATCTTTCTGGATGGGCTATAATACTATTAACATTATTACAAAGTAATTCAAATATAAAATTATTTAGACCTTTAAAATATCCTGTTAAAGGAAGTTCATATAATAAATAATTACTATTATTAAGAGTACTTATTAAATTAGCTTCTTTTAACTGTAAGACATTATTATCTATAAAAACTTCATTACCTATATAAATATTAGCTTTAATTTTTTCTTTTCTTAATATTTTTTTTATTTTCTTAATAAGTTCTATTTTACTTAAATTATTTGTATTATAATTAGTACCTAAAATATAATGTGGGGTCATTACAAAATCTGTTACCCCAAATTTAGTTCCTTCTTTTATAATTTTAATACTTTCTTCAATAGTTTTAGCTCCATCACAAATACCTGGTAAAATATGCGTATGTATATCAATCATTTTAATAATAGTAATTATAGTAATAATATTTATTATCTTTTTGAGGCATATTATTAACTATACAACCTGCTAGCTTAGTATCAAAATTACCAAGTATTTTTTTAGAATTAGCTAAAAGTTCCATTGGTGTCTTTTTATAAGAACATACTAGTATAACTTTATCTACTATATTAGTCATAATTAAAGAATCAGATAATCCAATTATTGGAGTTCCATCCCATATGATTACATCATAATCTTTATCTAAAATTTCTACTAATTTTTTTGTTTTTTCAGAAGAAAGTAATTCACTTGGGTTAGGAGGTACTATTCCTCTAGATAAAACTGCTAAATTTTCAATACTTGTTGATTGAATATAACTTTTATATTTTTTTAAATCTGTTATTAATAAATTTGATAATCCTACTTTATTTTGAATTTTAAAAATTTTATGTTGTCTTCCTTTACGCATATCACAATCAACTAATAAAACTTTTTTACCAAGTTGAGCAAAAGATATAGCTAAATTAGCACTAATAAAACTTTTTCCATCTCCTGAACAAGGACTAGTAATTAATAAATTCTTACAAGGACCATTTACTGATAAAAATTCTAAGTTTGTACGTACTCCATTAATAGCTTCACTTATTCTAGATTTAGGATTTTTTCCAACTATTAGTTCATTTTGCATGCTTTTTCACCTTCTTTTTTTCATTATTCTTTTTATTACTTTTTTTATTATTTTTTTTATTAGTAAATAATTTCTTTTTTTCTTTAGGCTTATTTTCAGCTACTGGTATAATAGCTAAAACAGGAAGATCAATTTTTGATTCAATTTGTTCAGCACTTTTTACGGTAGTATCAAAATAATATATTATAAATATGATAACTATTCCTATAATTAAGCCAATTCCTACAAAAAGAAGATAATCTTTTTTAGGATTAATGTTGTAAGGTGCAGTTGGTATAGTTGCTTCATCTAAAATGGTAATATTATTAATATCATAAATATTAACTATCTCTTTACTAAATACTTTTAATATTTCTTTAGTAATTTTTTGAGAAGTTTTTTTATTAGTATCAGCAACAGCTATTTTTAAAAGGGCTGTATCTACTTCATTAGATACACTAATTCTACTCATTAATTCTGCTGAGGTAGTTTTTAATTTTAAATTACTAATTACTTGATCTAAAACTCTTCTACTTTTAATAATACTACTATAAGTAGTTATTAATTGTTTATTAAAGGAAATATCTCTTTCACTAATAGCACTATTATCATTATTATCTGAATTATCATTTGTTCTAGTTAAGGCTATAGTAGTTGATGATTGATACATAGGCACTTTAAAAAATTTATTATATACAACTCCACATCCTATACTAAGTATTAATAATAAAATAATAATAATTTTTTTATCCCAAAAATAATTTAATATCTCTTTTATATCTAGTTCTTCCATTTCCAAACCCTCCTATTTCATAACTTTCTTAATTTTTTCTTTAGCTATATTTACGGTAGTTAAATCTGGTTCCATTACATAATCTTCATAAGTTGTTAAATGTACTTTATTTCTACTATCAGTTCCATCAACACTTTGAAGTTCTATCTTCCAAGAATTACCATTAATAAGTATTTCTTTAATTCCATTATTAATTATTTTTCTAGGAATTGTTGTTTTATAAAAGTTAGAAATTTTTTCTGATATTTCTTTATAATTAGTAAGTGTATTAATATTTTTTAATTTTTCAAATATAGCTATAATTATTGTTTGACAGTTTTTTTGTCTTTGTCTATCTCCACCAATAGCTTTTCTTTCTCTGGCTACGGTTAATGTTTCAATACCATTTAATTTTTGACAACCTATATTTATTTTTACTTTTTTACCTTTACTATCATCATAAGTATCTATAACACTGGAATGAGAAGTTATAAATGATGTAGTAGAACAATAATTTATACCACCTAAGGCATCTACAAGTTCTACTAAATTCGTTGTATTAATATCTATATAATAATCAATTTTAGTAGTAAATAAATTTTCTAAAGACTTCATAATTATATCTATTCCATAAGGACCCATATAACTTATAGTATCTTTTTTACCATTTTTAGATGCTACTTCAATATAATAGTCTCTAGGAATACTTGTTAAAAGTATTTTTTTTGTTTGTAAATTAACTGTTACTAACATATTAAAATCTCTTAAGCTATTAGTAAAATCTGCCCCACCAATATAAATATTAAAACTATTTTTTTCTTTATCTTCAACCTTTGAAACTGTTTTTATTTCAAATTTATAAATAATTTGAAAATCTTCTTTGGAAAAATTAGTAGCTAAACTAAAGATGATATTATAAGTATCTTTATCAAGTAACATAAATTTATTTTTATTTTCTTTAATACTAATAAATAACTCTTCTATATCATCGACTTCTTTACTTGTTACGGAATAATTTTTTTGTATTTTTTTTATAGCCTCTTTTATATTTATTGTATCTTTGTAATAATAAATATTTCCTTTAATATCTTTTTTAGTAAATTTATTTTTACTATTAGCTACTACATAATAAGTAGTAATAGTTTCTGTTTTATTTTTAAAAGTTTTATCAAATAAATTATTAGTAAAATATAAATAATAACTTCCTAGAGCATTTATTAGTAGTGATAATAATATAAATATAAGTCCTATTACTTTAATGCCTTTTTGTTTTAAATTTATAAATAGTATTCCTACTACTGTAATAGTAATAGTAATAATTAAGCTTAAAATTAATATAAATGTTGGTAATATATTAATTTTTAATAATAAATATATAAATAAAAACATTAATATTAAGGATAGAATACCAATAATATTTAAAGTTTTATTTTTATTCATACCATAACCCCCAATTTCAAGCTCATATTCTATCATAAAAATGTAATTAAAGCAAGAAAAAAATAATAAAAATAAAAACCAAGAGTAAAATCTAACTCTTGATTTATATTTATTTAGAACCTATACCTTTGATTACTACTATAAATGTTTTAAGAAAAATCTTTATATCTAATTTTAAATTAAAATTATTAGAGTAATAACTTTCAAGTTCTAAACGCTCTTTAAATGTTGTGTTGTTTCTACCATTTACTTGCCAATATCCAGTAAGTCCAGGGGTAGTTTTAACAATATCATTATAATATATTCCCATTTCTTCTTTTTCTCTTGGTAAATATGGTCTATTACCTATTAAGGACATATCTCCTTTTAAAATATTAAGTAATTGGGGTACTTCATCTATGGAAGCCTTTCTTAAAATTTTACCAACTTTAGTTATTCTGGGATCATCAGTTAATTTTTTATTTAATTTATATTCTTTAGTTTTTTCTATATCTTCGGCTAATATTTTTTTTAGAACTTCATCAGCATCAGGAACCATTGTTCTAAATTTATAAAATTTAAATATTTTACCATTTTTACCAATTCGATCTTGAAAAAAGAAAATAGAAGCATAATCTTTGTGAAAAATATATATTATTTTAATTGTAAGAGCTAAGGGTATTATAAATAAACAACCAATTAATGAAATAACTATATCAATAAATCTTTTTATAATAAGATAAATATCTTTTGTTAGTTCTTGCATTATATTTTTTTCAATTTCTACTTCTTCCATAAATATAAACCCCCAATACACTGACCACTTTGCTTTTATATAATATCACTAATTATAATTTTTGCAAGTAAAAATAAAAATAAAAAAGAATTAGTATAATTATTGTAGGTACTAATTCTAATATATAAATTTAAAGTTTCCTTATTAAAAAGTTTAACTTATTTTATTTAGTCTGATATTATTTAAAACATCAAAAATAAATGAACAATCTTCACCAATTACTAAATCTGTTGTATCATATGCTGGATCCATGTCACTAGGTCCAGTTGTATCTTTATGACTAATCAAACTAATTGTATTACCATTTATTACGAAAGTTCCTTCTCTTAAAAGAGTTTGATACTGGTAAGTATAGGTACTATCTGTATTTAAAGTATATGTATAATTTCTTCCATAACTATCTTGGGCAGAATAAGTTCCAACACATTTTGGAGCAGGAAGTGAAGGACATGAGGTTATATTTTGATTTTGATTACTTTCATTATTATCCGTAGAAGTATTAGTATTTTCAGTTGGTTCTGTTTGATTTGTAACTTCATTATTTTTACTTTCAGTATCTTTATAGTTAATTTCTATTTTTTCATAACCTAGATAAGCTATAAGACCAATTACTAGTAATAAAGTAATTATAAATGGAACAAAAAAATTATTTTTTCTTTCTTTAGGATATAAATTTTTATTTTCTTCTATCATTATATGACTCCTTTCTATTATATATAGAGTATATCAGTTAATTAATATCTTATAAAGGGTTTTATATTATTTTTTTTTAATTTACAGTAAAATATAATATATTAATTATGAGAATAGTCCTTTTTTATTTTTGTAAGTCGAGATAAAAGAGATTGTTCCATTATTTTAAAGGTTTTTAAATCTATAACTTTTTCATCATATAATTCTTTATTAACTATTAATCTAAATTCTAGCCATTTATATTCAAAGGGTAAATGTTTGGTACTAAATAAAACTTCTATATCATTAGTTTCTGTCATTAAAAAAGACCTCCATCTTCTTTAAATTTTATGAAAACTAATAAAAAAAAGAATAATAAGTCAAAATTAGACATTATTATTATTTTATAGGCTTAGTTAGACTTTATTTTAGTTTTATTTATTATAAATATTATTAAGCAAATAAGTAGTACTATAGGAATTATTCCAAATATTAGATAAGTTTTAGTATCTTTATATATACCTTCATTATTTTTAAGGCATTTGTTAATATCAGCTTTATTATTTATACAAGTAACTATATCACAATAATCATTTTTGTCATAAAGACTAACTGCTTTAGTTAGTTTATTCATGATTATATTATTAAAACCAGTAAAATATGTAGTACCAATTATAGTTATAGGTAATTTATCATTATTTATTTTTAAATTTTTCTTTATTTTTTTTACTAATTCTTTATTTTCATTAATATTTATATATTCTATATTAACACTATTATCATCTTCATATTTTTTTTCTAATAGCTTTCTTTCTTTAGCACATTTTTGACAAGTATCAGTATATAATATATATATTTTATTTTTTGCAAACATAGATGAAGTAGTTGCAACAGCATGAGATACTACTGGTATAAATAAAATCATTAGCAAAGCAAGTATAATTAGTAGTTTTTTCATTTTTACTCCTCATATATTAATAAAGGTGTGATATAAAATATCACGCCTTATATAAATATTATTATTTAAGTTTTATCATTATAAGTAAGTTGAACAGCTTTTTCAGCCGTTAAAGTTGATCCAGAATAAGATATTTCAAATTTTTTAGCTGTTGATTTATAAGTATTAATAATTAATCCTGATGCATCTTCAGCTAAAGTATTATCAATAACAATTTTAGTTTTATCTACACTGCTTTCTTTATCAGCTAAAAATATTGAACTAACTTGTAAGGTTGCTTTTTCTGAAGGGGCATGAGCTTTAATATTGATAAATGTAGCATTTTTAGCTGGTGTTAAATATAAATCATTTTGATTTACTCTCAAAGTTGTACCTGCCTTAATTTTATTAATAGTTATAAATGTTTTAGCATTAGTTTTATCATAGAATAAATTTCCTATAACGGAAGAGCCAGCTACTTGAGATTCAGTATCACTCATACCATCTACTGTTTTATTAAATTCAATGTAAGTAGCAACATTGGCATTAAACTTATTATAAAATAGTGTAGTTGTAGGTTCTTCTATTTCATAATATATGATACTGGCAAAACTACTATCTTCGTCTTCAATAGAATATTCTGACTCATCGGATCTAAATTTTTTCTGCTTAACAGTAATTACATGGTGTGGTGATTTATCACCTATTTTTTTACCAATAATTTTTATTTCATCAAATAATACACCTTCAGCTGCAATAACTATTTCACCTTCAATAGAACCCTTTATTTCTTTAGATCCAGATTCAGAACCAATTAAAGTTACAGGACGAGAAATAGTTAAAATATTTTCAAGAGTAATTTTATTTTTTACAACTATATATTTTTTATTACTATTAGTTAGAGCATTATTTAATTGAGTTTCATCACTTACTACATCAACTGTACTATCATCATATGATGCTGTATATTTAGCTATATAAGAAGTACTTGTAGTAGGAATTTTAATTTGGCCCGTTGGATATTCATGACCATCAGTAGAGCTCCAACTTGAAACATTAAATGTAGCAAGATTATCTTTATATTGAGTTATAGTACCAGCATTTTTAGGTTCAGGCAAATACTCTTCATTAGAATCTTTATCATAGTACATTCTATAAGAACAAGGGGCCTGCGTTATAGTTCTATCTGCAGAAAAGGTAACTTCAATCCATCTATTTTTAATATCAGGATTTAAGAAATAATGTTTAACATCATTATATGTAGGATCAGCTTCTAAAGTATCTGAAAAATATGTATCTCCACTAAAATTACCTGCATATTTAGTAACTTTTTGAATTGTTACTTTTTCAGCTTTTGAAGTCTCATCTCTAGTTACATTGACAGTAGAATTATTTCCAGCTTTAACTAAAGGTTTCATATATTTCTCACTAGCATATTTTAAATTAGTTCCTGTAAATGAACCATTACCTTTAACTAAAACACCCTCTTCTGTAACATTATTAAAATCAACTTTATCAACTATTACAGATGCACCAGCTTCTACCGTTAGAGCAGATTTTGAACCAGTCAAATTTAAGTTATTAATATTAATATTATTACCTTTAATATCAAATATAGTCTCAATACTATTACCTGTTAAAGTATTAATTTCTTTAGTTGAAGATGATTTAATAGTAATATTACTTCTTGTAATATCATGTTGCTGTTTAACAGCAAAACTAGTACCTATATCAATATTTTTTATACTATCATTAGTTAAAGCCTTTTTTAATTGTTCTTCATTCATAACAATAGCACTTTCTGTTTTAAAATTAAAAGTATAAACTAGTGAAGCTAAATCATTGGATAATTTTACAGACTTAGCTAAATTTTCAAAACTTAAAGTAAATTGTTTATTATCTATAGCCATATTATTTAAGGTTTCATCCTCAGTAGCTAAAGCTGTGGTAAACACTTTTGTTAATTTTGATTTAATTTTTTCTTTTAATTGTTCTGTCTCTGCAAGACTTTCTTTAGTAAATTTTTCACTATTTCCATCTATATCAAAAGTTATACTACCAATTTCTTCTTTATTAAGAATATAGGCAATTGTTCCGGCTAAAACATCTTTCAATTTGCTTATTTTTATATCATAATCTTTAACTTCAATGATAATATTATTACTAGCAACTTTAAATTCTAATTTATCATCATAATTAGGTGAAAGCGAACTACCATCATTTTTATTTAAATCAGCAATTACATCTTTTACAAATTCAGATTCATTAATTGTATAATGAGCTTTTAAAGTAATTTCAGAATTTAAAGGAGTTTTTTCTAAAGCAAATTTTTCCCCAGTGGCTTTATCAATCCAATATTCATCAAAAGTGTGATAAGCAAAATTAGCAATATCAGTTACTTTATTAGTATTAATTAACTCACCCTTATATTGTTGATCAATTACTTTTTTTAAAGTACCAGTATTATTAAAATATTCGAAAGTAACATTATAATAAGGTATAAAAACAAAATCAGAAGAATAATCAATAACTACTTCATATGGTAAATAATTATTTTTATTACCATCAAAATCTATTTTATAACTAATTTTATTAGTATCTTCTTTCAATTTAATTAATACTGTTATGAATCCATTAGTATAATCAGTTTTACTAGGTGTTACAGCGTTCATCCAAAGGCCTTTTTCATTCTTAAATTGAACAGTCCAGTTATTAATATTTTCTTTTCCTACTTTATCTGCGGTTGGTCCGAATACTTTTAAAGCAACATAATATCCCGTGTCATCTTCAAAGCCGGCTTTACTAACTTTCTGTTGCTTTACAGAGCCTGTTAACTTATAGTTAGCATTTGCAGAAGTTGCTGTTAAAAGAGGTGTTCCTGCTTTTTCAAAACTATAGCCCCATTCTTCTAATTGTTGTTTATCTTCTTTAGAAATATAGCCTGAATCAGTTGTAGTTTCGCTTCCTGTAGCAAGAAAGACATTTGTACTACTAGAAACTTCTTGGAAGTTTAATCCACTCCAATCAACTGTCAAAGTATAGGGAGCATATTCTTTTTTCTCACCATCTATATCAATAACAATATCAAATGTTTTGTTACTATCGTTAGGATGTAAATGTTTTAATACATATATATCATTAGAAGTATCAAAATCACTACCAGTTGCAGTTTTATCTTCAGTACTATTATCTTTAGAATGAACAATTTTAACAGTTGTACTATTTTGTTTAGCTATATTAGTATGGATAGTAAATGCTAAATAATATCCAGTCTTAGCTTCACCACTGAATGGTGTTTTATTATCTTCAAATTTGTCAATAATAGGAATTAAGCCATTTACTTTTACTAAATTAGGATTAGTATCAGCTACAGTAAAGTTGGTTTTATAACCATCTTTAAGTACCCACCCATAATCATCTTTTAATTTTGTTTTAATACTTTCCTCACTAGATATATCTTTTACAGTAATAAGGGAGTTTTTCACAAAAGTTACTTCACTATAATCAACTGTATATTCAACTGGTAAATATTTATTACTATTACCATCATTATCAATTGTAAGTGTAAATTTGCACTTTTCTTTATTACCAGCTTGTGCACATTTATCATCTAACTTCTTCATTAAACCAATAGAACTATCTGTATCAAAGGCTGAAGCAGTGATTATTGTTTTATCATCAGTAATAGTTACTCCACTTTTTTTAGCTGCAAATTCTTTTTCACCATCCATAGCAGTTAAAACTAAGGAGAAGAAATATCCTTCAACATCAGCTTTATCAAGGCCATTATATTTAGTTTTTTCTTGGAAAATACTACCCTTTAATTTATATGTTTTATCATTTTCTTTAGTTAATGTTAACTTATCAAAGCCATCAACTTCTCTGTTACCAACAAAACTAAATGATTCATTAATTAAATCAGCAAAAGTTTTATGATCTTTAGCTTCCTTATTTAAAGATTCTAAATCTATTTTCATACCTGAATCTTCTTGAAATTTTAACCTACTATAATCAATAGTATATGTTTTAGCGGCATACTCTTTACCACTACCATCAAAATCAATAGTAATAGTTATTTTTTTATCACTATCTTTTGTATCAGGATCAACAGAATATAATAAAGCTATGCCAGCTTCATCAGCTGTTGTTACATCAAAATTATCATAGGTAAATTCTTTTTCTGTTTTGGCACCTTTTACTTTTATTGTTGTTTTTGTCTTAGCTGTTGCTCCAGGTACTTTTAAAGCAAGGGCAAAATAATATCCTGTTTTTTCTTCTGTATTAAATACATTGTCATTTAGTGTGGTAGTTTTTAATAATAATCCTTCTAAATATTTAACTTCATCAGTTGAATCAGTAGAAATTTCTAGATCTTGTTTGCCAAGTTTAGTAAAATATTTTTTTATAACTTCTTTATATGTAGTATCAGTATTAGCAATTAATTCTACTTTAGAAGGTGTTTCTTTAGCAATATAATTATAATCTATATAACGTATATCAATTTTATTTTTATTATTATCTAATTTTAATTCAGTATTTCCAACTACTATATTTTTTGAAGGGACTTCCCAACCTATTGGAGCCCAATTAGCATCATATTTTCTTTTTATCATATTAATTGTCATTTTACCATAAATTTCATCGGCTGTTACTTTTGTTGCTGCATCAGGACCTTTTTCTCCATCATTAACAGTTGTATTTATACTTTTTGCTGCTAACATTATATCTTGTGTTGTTAATTTATGAGCTGAAGTAAATACATAGTTACCAATAATATAAGCAGACTCTGCATCTTTATTATATTTTTCTATTTCATTACCTAATTCATTTAAAGTCATTTCTTTAGCAAATACTGGTGTTATTGATGATAACAGTATTATAAATAAAAAGGCTAATAATTTTTTGAGATTTTTTATCATTTTTCTATTTCCCTTCTAATAATTAATTATAATATATTGGAACATTATTTATTGTAGTTCCATCTTGTAAGTGAAGACTAGCTGTTTTTATATTTGAATCTATTGTTACTTCAGTAGTATAGATATATTGTTTAAATGGTTTGGTTACACCATTATAAGTTATAGCAACATAATCTTTAAAGGCACTGCCATTTCTTGTTACAGATATCGAATATTGAAATATTCCTGTTAATTCTTTCAATGCCGTTAAAGTTATAGCATAACTTGCTGGTTTTTCACTAACTGTTATTGTTATACTAGCTGTTTTGCCTCCATCATTCGTTTTAACTGTTATTATTGCTTGGCCTACTCCATTAGCTCTTATATTTCCACTACCATCTACTGATACAATCTCAGAATTATTACTACTCCATGTTACATCTTTATTACTAGCATTACTAGGATTTATATTAGCTGTTAATTTTTTTGTATCTCCTATATACATGGTATTGCTACCACTAATACTTACATTAATTACATGTACAATTGATGGAGAAGCAGGAGGTGATGAAGTATTAGGTTTACTATTACTACTATTATTATTTGTTTGAGGTTTATTTGTATTATTACTTTTAGCTTTTATAGTTATTTTATATGTAGCTGTTTTACCATTTTCTGTGGTTACTGTAATTGTTACAGTACCTTCTTTTAAGCCTTTTACAGTACCGTTTTCATCAACAGTAGCTATAGAATTGTTACTACTTTTCCAAGTAACTTTTTTATTAGCAGTAGCTGGTTCTATATTGACAGTTAATTTAATAGTACTTCCTACGTTAACAGTAGTTGCACCAACTATACTAATACTAGTTACTGCTGTTTCTTCCGTTACTGTCACTATACAACTAGTTTTATATTTTCCATCTTTAGTCTTAACAGTAATTGTTGCAGTACCACTTTTTAAAGCTTGAAGCTTACCATCTTTATCTACTGTAACAATATTTTCATCACTTGAGTCCCATATTAAATCTTTTACATCATATCCAGCTAATATTTTTGTTACTTTTAACATTTTTATATCATCAGGGGCTAAAGTTAAACTAGAATAATTTAATTTTAGCTCAGTAGTTGATTTAGACCATTTAGCTTTTAAAGTCATATTTTTAGTAACTTTAGTATTAAAATCATATATTTTTTTATTATAATACCAACCTACAAAAGTATAACCTTCTCTTTTTGGATTAGTTGGTTTTTCTATTAAAGAATTTTCTTTTACTACAATAGAACTAACTTTACTCCCTCCATTACTATCAAAAGTAATTTTATACTCTTTACTGGTACAAGACTTTAATAATATTAAAATAATAGCTGCAATAATTAATATAACTAAAATTATTTTAAAAATTAGTGACTTTTTATTTTTTACTTCCATTTTTTACTCCTTTAAACATATCTAAATATACTCTTAACTTCCTATTATATAATTTAGTGTATCATATAAATATTTTATTTTCTACAATTTTCGACAAAAACATTTTATAAATATTAGTAATAAGAATTTTTTGATTTTGCTTGAAATTTTTTTAACTTAATATAAAAAAACTAGAGTAAGCTTACTTTAATTACAATTATTCTAATATATTATACTGCTTTATTTTGTATGCACAATGTACTGCTAATTAAATATTTTGTTAATTGCTTTATCTTATTTCCATATTATAAACTAAATTAAACTAAGCAACCATCAATTTTAGTATATTTAAAATTATATGTTCCTGTATTGACTCCCTGATTGCAAGAGTTTTGTAAAACTTCTAAAAAAGTTTGATCTCCATGTCCCCCAGCTTTCCAACAGCGCATAGTAGCTCCATCAACAGTTACTTTACCTGAATCATAAAAATGATCTTTTTCTAAATCAACTACTTTTTCTTCTACTGCTGTAGCCATAGTTACAACTTTGAACGTGACGACTATTTTAAGACCAAAATAAAAAAATTATAAATAATATAACTTTTTTATAACTTTTATCTTAATCTTTTAATGCTGTTATAGGTAGTACAATAACACCGTCATCTCTTGTATAAATAGCATTAGATAAACCACATATAACAACTAGTGTTTTTGGTGGAATGCCACCTTTTTCTTTTATAGCATTACTAATTCTAGTTAAGTTAGTTGCAGCTTCTTCAATTTGATTGGCACCCAGTTTTATTTCAAAGGCAGCATAAGAACCATCTTCAAATTCAATTACGGCATCAAATTCATTACCATCGTAATCTTGATAATGAAATAAATTCCAATTATTTGCCTCAGCATATATTCTTAAATCTCTTTCAACCATTGCCTCAAAAAAGAAACCAAATGTAAGTAAATCATTAATACATTTATCAACTGTCATATTAAGTAGGGAAGTCGCAATAGAGGGATCTACAAAATGTCTTTTTTCCATTTGTTTAACTCTCATACTACTTCGAATATTTGAATTAAATGGTAGTTGATTTTCAATTAAATATAATTTGCTTAAATCATTTAAATATTTATTAATAGTTTTAACATCTATATCTAAATTATTAACTCCTTTTATATCTTCTTTTAGTTTAGCAATAGATGAAGTAGTAGATTCATTGCGAGAAAGACTTCTAAGTAAAAGCATCATTTTATTTAAGTCTCTTTTAGTATTACTAATTCTATCTATATCCATATCAAGTATCTCTTTAATATACTCTTTAGGTAATTTAATTGCTTCATCAAATGGAACATCAATACTGCCTGGAAATCCTCCTCTTAATACTAATTTTATAATATCTTTTAAATTAACATCACGAGTTTTTTTACTTTTAACCTTATTATTATAGATATCTTTTATAGAAACATCTCCTGTAGAATCACCTGATTCATATAAACTCATAGGATACATTTTTAATTTTTTAATTCTGCCAGCACCAGAATGCTTAATTTTAGCTTGTTTTTCTTTAGGTAAGACAGTAGAACCTGTTAATATAAATTTTCCTTTTACGCCATCTTCATCACATTTATATCTAGTAGCATCCCAAATTTCTGGAACTTCTTGCCACTCATCAATAAGTCTAGGATTTGCTCCTTCAAATATTAAAGATATATCAGTTTCTGCTAATGTTCTATTTTGGTAATTACCACTAGGATCCATAAGTAAAAATTCGCTTTTAGCCTGTTTTCTTCCAGCCCAAGTTTTCCCAATCCATTTAGCACCTACAATATTTACTGCTCCATATGCTTTTAAACTAGCTTCTATTTCTTTATCAATTAATCTAGGTCTATATTGCATTTTACCAACTCCTTATATACATATATATTATAATATATTATAATTATTTTGTCTATTTATTGGATTAAATTTGCATAATTTATTGGATGATATTTTTAAATTTCAGTGGATGATTTTTTTAAATAAACATTATAAGTAAATTTGTTAGAGGGAGATTTTTTTCTTTTACATTCAAGGGTATTTATTATTTGCTTTTCTAAGTATAAAGGAGCTTCTTTTAATAACTCATTTAGATAGTTAGATCCTTTAGGGTGAGGAGTTAGTATTCCACTTAAATTTAAATATATATCAAGGTTTATATTATACCTATTATTATCTATTTTAGATACAATTATTTCATCTACAAAATTCCTTACAAAATCTTCTATAAAATCACTATTTAACTCTTCTATAATAGATGATTCTAGTTTATCTTTATTAGTACTTTGTTTTAAAAGTTCTATTTGTTTATATAGCTCTTCTTTTCTTTTATTAAATATTAATAGCTTATTTTCTAAATTTTTAAATTGATACTTTAAAGATTCTTTTTTTAGTTCTTTATTGATAAGCATATCTATAAGAAAATTTTTTTTATCTTCAATATTTTTAATACTTTTATCTATTTCTTTTAATTCTTTAGTATATTGATTATTTTTATCAATATTATTATAAAGTGTTAGCATACTCTCTATTATTACTTTACTATTTGGTAAAATGTTATTCATAATTTGTTTTATGATATTATAAAGATCTATTTCAGCAATAATTGGGGAGGTGCAAGCATTAAGTCCTTGTTGTAAATACATTCCACAACTCCAAGTAGGTCTATTTTTTCTTTTACTTCCATGACTTCTTTGAAAATGAACATTATGTTCCTTACAATAAATTTTGGAACTAAAAGGATATTTTAAACTGCCAAAATATGTACTTTTATTACTTTTATTTTTAGTTCTAATAGACAATATTTCATTTGCTTTCTCCCATAATTCTTCAGTTACAATTGCTGGAACAATATCAGGTGCTTTATATATAATTTGCTTTTCTTCAGCTATTTTAATTCTTTTTTTAGTTCTATAATCTATTGTTTCAGTAGTTCTTCCTCTATAATATCCTTTATATTTAGGGTTTTTAATAATTCTTTTTAAAGTATCTTTATCATACATATTTCCATTTTTATTAGAAAAACCTAAGTCTTTTAATTTCTTTGATAATTTATAAAAACCATATTTACCACTTGCATATAATAAAAATACCTTTTTAATAAATTTTGCTTCAGCAACATCTATTATTAATTTACAATTTTCTTTTTTATATCCCGTAATATTAGAAGAACCTAAAACATGTCCATTTTTTATTGCTTCTCTATGACCAAATTTTACTCTAGAAGATAACTTTTTAGATTCATCTTGAGCTAAATTAAACATAATATTTAGAATTAATTCTGAATTAGAATCAAATGTATTTAAGTTTTGATTTTCAAAATATATTCCAACATTATTTTCTTTTAAAATTCTAATATAATGAATACTATCTTCTAAATCTCTTGCAAAACGAGAAACTTCTTTAGTAATAATTAAATCAAATTTTGCTTTTTTAGCATCTTCAATCATTCTTTTAAAACCAACTCTTTTTTCGACTCTTACCCCTGATATACCTTCATCAATATATCCATCAACATATATCCACTTAGGTTTTTCATTTATATAATTTTTATAATAACTTAGTTGATTTTCTAAAGAATTTAATTGAACATCGCTATCAGTAGAAACTCTTGCATAAAATACTACTTTAAGTGGTAAATTAAAGATTTTTTCTCCATTCATTAATAATTTAGATATATCATTAAAGTTCATAAATTCTCTCTTTCTTTATTTTAAATTTTTTATTAGGAGTTCATTTGCTTTTTGAAAAGTTATCTCATCAATAATATTTTTTTCATATAGTTTTCTATTTATAATTATTTTAATAGTTTGTATAAAATTTTTATTATTCACAATTAATCACCAATATATATTATGATAGTGTATTTTAAATATAACTAAAAATTGGTGTTACAACTTTAAAAGTACTACCCGGTTCATAGGATGCCCATATAGGTAAATTTCTACTTAATACTTCTTGAGTATAATTTTTATAATTATTAGGATCATAATCTGGTCGAGAACCCATTCCTAAAATTTCTCCAGTATTAGGGTCCATAACAACCGCCAAAGCCATATCTGGAGAAAACATATCAATAATATTATCAAGTTCTCTTTCAATTGACTTTTGAATATTTATATCTATAGTCAAAGTTAAGTTCATACCTGCTTGTGGTTCTACATAAACATCAGTTAAATTTAATTTATTTCCTTTAGAATCAGAAAAATATTTTATTGCTCCACTTTTACCAGTTAAATATTTATCATATTGTAATTCTAAGCCGGATAAACCTTGATTATCAATTCCTACATACCCTAAACTATGAGAAAGTAAATTACCATAAGGATAATATCTTTTAGCTTCTTTGACTAAATATACTCCTTCAAAATCCAAAGAAGAAATTTTCTCTGCTATCTCATAAGGTAGTCTCCTACCCTCAGGATGAACTCTTTCAATAGATGTTTTTTTATAAACATGTTTTTTCATTTCATCATAAGAAACATTTAAAATTTCTGATAATTTTAAGGTTACTTCTTTTTTATTTTTAATTTGATTAGGAATTAAAACTAAACTTGTTGTAGTTAAATTATCTGCTAAAACAACTCCATTTCGATCATAAATTTTACCTCTATCAGCTTCTATAGGTAAATCTCTACTCCATAAATCTTTAGCATAGTTATTTAATTTTTTATAATCAAATACTTGAATATAAAAAACTCTAAAAATTATTGTTAATAAGAGAATTAAAATAATAAGAAAAGTAACTTTTATACGTTCATCTATTTTTTTTAAAAACATAGCCCACCTCACTAAAGATTATGCAAAATAAAAAAAAAGATACTTAAGTTAAGAACCTGTACTTGAGTATCTTTTTATACCCTTATAGAATATATAAATACTTGGAATTAAATAAAATATTACTAAAAGTTCGGAAAAAGCATAACTTAATTTATTTACTCTACCTAAAAAATATAACAACGGATAATAATTTACTAAGCCATAAGGAATAATAAAAGTAAAGATAAAAGCAATATTTTTTTTAAATATTCCTATAGGATATTGAGCAATTTCTTTACCTCCAGCTGTTAAAACATTTCTTGCTTCTAGTCCTTGGATGGTTATAAAACAAAATGATGCTGATACTAAAAAAATACAAAAGAAAGTAATAATTGAACTAATAATCATTAATAGTAATAATATTATATGAAATAATGTTAGTTTTATTTTTAAATTTATTAAAGCAATTATTAAAATTATAAATGCTTGAATTAATCTAGAAGCTTTAACATAATCAGCATCACTAGCCATAGCTTGAAGTAAAATATTTTTGGGGCGAAGTAATATTCTATCAAAATTTCCATTAATTATTAAATTTTCAAATGTATCTATTCCTCTTGAAAATATTTCATTAAAAGCAAATCCTATTTGAATTATAGAAAAACATAAAAGCACCTCATATAAAGTAAATCCTTTTACATTACTAAATTTTGAAAATAAAGAAACTATTACAAAGTAATATGAAAAGAAAACTAATATTTGTGATAAAAATGAAATTATAAAAGAGGCTTTATATTCTAGAAGAGATTTTAAATGAAGTTTAAGTGATTTAAAATAAATATTCATATTAACCTCCTTGAATCTCTACTCTTTTAAGTGTCTTTTTTAATAAATAATAACCTGAAATTATTAAAATAATAGTCCATATTAGTTGCATAAAAATACTTAAAAAACCTGTTTTAACAGAGATATTACCTATATATAAGCGAAATGGTAAGTCACTTATATATTGAAATGGTAAAAGAGCAGATATATTTTTTAAAAATGTAGGAAAAAATGGTATGGGAATAACTAAGCCTGAAAAGATATCTGCCATAACTATAAATATATTTACAATTCCCTTATCACTTAGAGTTTTTAAAGTAATTATAGGATAAAGTGTGGTAAGGGCAGTAGATAAGAAAGTTCCAAATATAAGAGTTATTATAAATAAGAAAAAATTAATTAAACTTGGAGGAGCTATTAAGGAATAAGGCTTTTTTAAAAGTAATACTACTATTAACATAGGAAGAAATCTTAATGCTAACATAGAAAGTCTTTGACCAATTATTTTAAAATACCATAGAAAATATATATTTTTAGGTCTTAAAAGTTCATATGATATATTTCCTGTTTTGGCTAAACTTATTAATTCTTTATCTTTATAAAATTGGTAAATTAAAGAGAAAAAAATTTGATTAAACCAAATATAGGTTATTAGTTTATTTAATTCCATAGGTATGTGGGTGGTATCTGATTGATAAAAAGCTAAATAGATAAATATATATGTAAAGCCAAAAAATAATTGCGTAATAATGGAAGCAATTGCTGCTTGGCGATATTGTAGGCCTGTAATAAAACGAAGTTTAAAATAAGTATAGTAAGCTTTCATATTTCAAACTCCTTATATAAGTTAATTATTATGTTATCTATATTTTCATTTTCTATTTCAACATCTTCAATATCTATTTTCTTTGCTACTAAGTTTAAAAAATTAGAAATATTTAGTAAAGCTGTATTAATGATAAAATAATAACCATTTTTAGTTTTGTTTTTTTGCAAAATACCTTTGTGCTTAATTTCTAGTTTATCTTTAGTTGTTATTGAAATATATTTTTTAACAGAATAAAGATTTTTTAATTTGGTTAGTGAGCCATCATATAATACTTCTCCTTTACCTATAAGAATAATTCTTTTGGCTAGGGATTCAATATCTGTCATATCATGAGTTGTTAAAATAATTGTTACGGCATATTCTTTATTAATTTTTTTAATAAAATCACGTACTTGTTGTTTAGAAACAGCATCTAATCCAATAGTTGGTTCATCAAGAAATAAAATTTCTGGTTTATGTAATAAAGAAGCTGCAATTTCAAGGCGCATTCTTTGGCCTAGAGAAAGTTGTCTTACAGGTATATTCATAATATCTTGTAAATTTAATTTATTTATCAAGTTATTTTTAGTTTCTTGGTATTCTTTATCTGGTAAATCATACATGTCTTTTAATAAGTCAAAAGTATCACAAGCAGGAATATCCCACCATAATTGACTTTTTTGGCCAAATACTACTCCTATTTTTTTAACATAGGTTTTTCTTTCTTTCCAAGGGGTCATATTCATAATTTTACATTTCCCCGAGTCAGGAGTTAAAATTCCACTTAAAATTTTTATTGTCGTGGATTTTCCTGCTCCATTTGGTCCTATATAACCAACAATTTCACCTTTTTTAATTGAAAAGGATATATTTTTGATAGCTTCTATTGTTGTATAATCTCTTTTCAAAAAGGATTTTAAAGCTGCTTTTAAGCCACTTCCTTTCTTAGCAACTTTAAAAGTTTTTGTTATGTTATTTACCTCGATGATTGACATTTTATCACACTCCTTTCAACGCAAAAAAGCCACATATTTCTATGTAGATACTAAAAAAATATAGCTAATTTGCAAAAACGTCAGTTTAATAGTAACCTATTTTTGGGGAAAAAGCAAGAAAAAATCTACATTTTAGTGTAGATGTTAATTTTAATTTGGAAGTCCACTTTTAACAAAATAACGGCATTAAGTCTGATTATAGTATAATATGTTATGTT
>CANRGD010000009.1 GCA_947630105.1 uncultured Bacilli bacterium
GCTAGTGGTTCCTACTACCAAGCCCACAGGCAACTTTCATGCCCTAGTTTTAACACATGCGTGTCACACCATAAAAAGTTCATCCTAAAAGGATGAACTTAAGTCCATGGTACCACCTTAATTCATACATAATGTATGCTCTTAAAACCTTAACGCAGTTATACGTAATAATCTACTTAATTTCAAAAATTATGCTCCCAAGCTACCTTCAATTTTAATTATTACAAATTTTCACCAACCATTTGTTCTCTCTAAATAATTTAAAATTTACTCCTCTTGTTCATCACAGTTAACGTTAGTATAACAAAAGATTGTTGATTTTTCAATCTAAAAATTATTTTTTTATCTCTGCTTCATAAAGTTGTCGATAATTTTTATTAGTTTTAAGCAATTTTTCATGTGTTCCTTCAGCTTCTATTTTTCCATTATTTAAAAATAAAATTCGATCACAATTAACAAGGGTACTAAGTCTATGAGCAATTATTAAAATAGTATAATCCTTTTTTAAATTTTCTATGGCCTGTTGAATTTTAGCTTGTGTTTCATTATCTAAAGCTGAAGTTGCTTCATCGAAAAGAATAATTTCTGTTTTTTGTACCAAAGCTCTAGCAATAGCTAACCTTTGTCTTTCTCCACCACTTAAACTAATACCACCTTCACCAACAATAGTATCATATTTATCAGGTAAAGACTCAATAAAATCATCAAGACAAGCTAATTTACAAGCTTCCCTCATTTCTTCAGAAGTTAAATCACTTTTAACTAATCGTAAATTATCTTTAATACTTAAATTAAAAATATAGGGACTTTGACTTATAATTGTAATATTATCTCTAATAGATTCTTTATCTAATTCATTTATATTTACACCATCTATTGTAATTACCCCTTCATCTACATCATACATTTTACATAATAAATTAAAAATTGTTGTTTTACCTGCTCCACTTTTTCCAACAAACCCAATTGTCTCATGCGTTTTAACCTTAAAATTAAGCTTATTTAAAACTTTCTTTTTATCATTATAAGAAAAAGCTACATCTTTAAATTCAAAATTACCCTTTACTTTTGCTAAATGTTTATCTCCAAAAGTTTCTTTTGAAAAATCTGCTCCATCGATTATAGCAAAAAGTCTTTCTGAAGATAAATTAAAATCTTTTATCTTTTCTAAAAGTAAACTAAAATAATTAACAATTGAACTTACTCTTCCCATATAATTATGAATTACTAAGGCAGCAGCTATTGTCAATTCATTGATAAAAATTAAATAAACTAATAATAAGATCATCAAAGTATCAAATATATCCACCAAAAATTCTCGCATCATACTATATATACTATTTGTTTTAACCATTTTATATCTTTCATTATTAGCACTTATTAATTTATCTTCTAAGTCTAGCATAAAACTTTTTTCAGCACTTAACATTTTAATATCTCGAGCTCCTCGTACTAACTCTCCCACAAACCCAGATATTTTTTCAGCATGTTTTCTAAAAGCCTTATCTTTTTCATTAACAATAGTTACTCTTTTTTGTTCTACTATATAAATGGTTAAAATCATAATAACTAAAAATAAAAATGCTTTTTTATTAATAATAAATACTGCCCCAAATATTCCTATATCTGTTAAAATATGTGTCAAATAAATATTTAAAACATTAAACACATCCGCTATTTTACTAGTATCATTCATAAGTCTTTGTATAAAAACTCCTGATGAATTACTATCTAAACATTTATTTTCTAATTTTAAAATTTCTTTTCCTAAAGCAATTTGAATTTTTGAAAATGTTTCTCGATAAATTTTAGAAGAAATATTTCTCGTTAAATAAGAAATAAAATTTCTACAAGACTCTACTAAAAATAAAATAAGAGTTACTAAAACAACTTGATATAATTTATTAGCTGTTAAATCAACTATTACTTTAGCACTTAAAATAGGTAAAACAACACTAATAATTATAATAAATATATTACATATTAAATATATTATTAATCCTAATAATTGATCTTTAGCATATTTATAGGCATATTTTAAATTCGTAATTAACTTCATAACTCTCAAATCCTCTATTTTATTATAGCATATATTTATTTATTTTTGCATTAATGATAAAATAAAAAAAAGAAAGGAAAGCATATGGAATTAAAAGAAGAAATTTTAGGAAAGAAAAGAAAAAACTATTTAAGTTGGGATGAATATTTTATGGGAGTTGCTAAATTAACTTCTGGTCGTAGTAAAGATCCTCATACCCAAGTAGGAGCTTGTATTGTTGGAGAAGATAATCGTATATTATCTATTGGCTATAATGGAGCTCCTAATAATTTTAATGATGATGATTTTCCTTGGAACAGAAAATCAGAATCAGTAAATGAAACTAAATATCCCTATGTCTGTCATGCAGAATTTAATGCTATTTTAAATTTTCCAGGTAACAGAAAAGATTTAAAAAACTCTAGAATATATGTTGATTTATTCCCTTGTCAAGAATGTGCAAAGGCTATAATTCAATCAGGTATAAAAGAAGTTATATATTTATCAGACAAATATGCTACATCTTCATCTACCCAAGCCTCTAAATATATGTTTGATAAAACAGGAATAACTTATAGAGCTTTTCCAGAAGAATCAATAAAAGAAATAAAAGTATCTCTAAAGCCAGATACATCTATAAGTTATCTAAATGATGAAAAAAAGTAATTGCTAAGTTCATTTTCTTACAATTACTTTTTATTTTAACAAATCATAACTATCTTTAATTAATTTTTGTATTTCTAAATCAGTTAATGTATTATCTAATAATATTGAAATCCAATTTTTCTTATTCATATGAAAAGCTTCATAAATTCCCTTTCGTTTCACTAATTTATTTATTTTTAAGGGATTTACTTTAACATTTATAATTTCTACTTTATCTGTAAAAAAAGAATCTTTATCTATTATATTTTTTTCCACCAAAGCTACAATCCCAAACCATTTTTTATTTTTTCTATAGACTGCATAATTAGGTAAATTTATCCATAAAAATTCAGGACTTATTTTATATTTAGCATAAATAAATTTATTAATTCTTTTAGTTTGAGGAAAAATAAAAGAATCTCTTTCACAACATTTTTCTCTTATATCTATTAATAATTTTATAAACTCCGCTTTTACCTTTTTATTAAAAGCTCCTATATTTTCCCTTCTAAAATTACTAAACTCTTCCCTAAAATTTAACTCTATTATCTTTCCTTTAATTTTTTCCTCATATTCAACTATAATTTCAAAATTATTATCAAGAATATTTTTTGTAAATTTATATTTTTCTTTTACTTTTTTAAAGCCATATTCCTCTAATTTATCTTTGTCTACTAAATAGTTATTAAATATTTCTTCTTCAATTTCCATAAAAATCCTTAATTAAAATAATGGTGCAAACAATCTTAATACCGCTTGCCATAAACTTTTTATAAAGCCTACTTTAACATCTTTATCTTCTAATTTTTTACTATCCTTAAAAGTATTTTCAAAATCTTTATATATAGCATTTATTTCTTTAACTTGTTCCATATAAATTCCATTTTCAAAATGCAAATATAAACTTCTATAATCTAAATTTATAGTTCCTACAACTGCTCTAATATCATCTGCTAAAAATACTTTTGCATGAACAAAACCCTTAGAATATTTATAAATTTTTACTCCACTATCATGTAACACTTTAAAAAATGAAGTAGTCTGTGTATAAACAATTTTTTTATCCGGAATTCCAGGAACAATTATTCTAACATCGACACCTCTTTTAGCTGCTCTACAAAATGCATTAACCATATCCGTATCTATTATTAAATAAGGTGTCATTACATATAAATACTTTTTAGCACTATTAATCATATTTATATATACATCTTCCCCAATTAAATCTTTATGAAAAGGTGCAACTCCATAAGGAATAACATAACCCATATTTTTATTAGTATCTTTAAATTCATATTTAAATTTATTTATATTAGTATCTTCCTTTGTATTAGCATTCCATAATGTTAAAAACATAACTGTTAAATTCCATATAGCATCTCCAACAATTTTTATTCCATTATCTTTCCAAATACCATATTTACTATTTATATTTATATATTCATCACTTAAATTAACCCCACCTGAAAAAGCTACTTTGCCATCTATTATAGTAATCTTTCTATGATCTCTATTATTCATAAATATTCCTCTAAAAGGACTTAATTTATTAAAAGGAATACACTTAATACCATACTTAGCTAACTGTTTTGGATAAGAAGTAGAAAGCATCGCAACACTTCCCATATCATCATATAATATTCTAACTTCAACACCTGCAGCCGCTTTTTCTTTTAAAATATCTAAAATACCATTCCACATTATACCTTCATTAATAATAAAATATTCCATAAAAATAAATTTTTCGGCCTCTTTTAATTCTTTAAGTAATTCAGGATAAAATTTTTCTCCAAAATCATAATATGTAATCTCATTATTACAACTTACAAAATAATTTGTCCTATTTAATAAATATTTAATATTATCTAACTCTTCAGTTTTTACTTTTTCCTTAATATCTTCTTTTTGAATTAAAAATTTACTATACTTTTTTTCATTTTCAAAAATATTTCTCATTAATTTATTTTTGAAGTAACTTTTACCTAAAGTAATTAATAAAATGGTACCAAAAATAGGAAAAATTAAAATTAAGATAATCCATGGTAAATCATTAGAAAGTCGAGTACTCTCTTTTAAGATACCTAGTACAATAAATATACTTATAGCACTATAAAGTAAAGTAATAATACCTAAATGCTTATAAAATACCAATCTAATTATAATAGAGAATCCAAATTGTAATAAGACTCCCATTACAACTATCAAAACTCGTTTTATAGCATTTAACATAAAATCAACTCCTACTACTTAAGCATTATCTACCTTAACTTTTTAAAGTACTTTTATTCTTCTATTTTTTCAACTTCTTTATATTCTTTACCTTTTAAATCAATAATAACTTTTTCAATAGTTAAGTTAGTTTCTAATTTACCTGTTGTAGTATCACTAACTTTTTCATTTTTTTCAATATTTTTAACATTACTAAGACCATCAATAACTTTTCCAAATGCAGCATAATTACCATCCAAATACTCAGCTGTTCCAAGCATTATAAAAAACTGACTACCTGCACTATCATAGGCATTAGATCTAGCCATTGAAACAATTCCTTCTTCATGCTTTATATCATTCGTAACCCCATTTTCACTAAATTCTCCTTTAATAGTATATCCTGGTCCTCCTGTTCCATTACCTGTAGGATCTCCTCCTTGTAAAACAAAACCAGGCACTAATCTATGAAAAGTATTATTATCATAAAAGCCACTTTTAATTAAAGAAATAAAATTATTAACCGTATTAGGTGCTTTATCAGGATATAATTCCATAACTACTGATCCATAATTTTTAATATACATAGCAACTACAGGATTAGTTGTTTCATACTTTTCTAAAGTTGCTTCATTTCCATCTATATTATATTTTATCCCTAACATATTTTCTTTTACCTTCTTTTCCTTATCTGAACATCCTCCAAGGCAACAAAATATACATAGTAATATTAAACCTAATTTAATCTTTTTTTTCATCTTTCTTAATCCTTTCTAATATATCTTTAGCCGCTACTAAACCTGTAGCTGCAGCACTGACAATATTTCCTGCTTTACCAGCGCCATCTCCAATAAAATAAATATTTTCTTTTTCTAATTTAAATTTATTATTTGTTTCAATTTCATTACTAAAAAATTTAATTTCTGGACCATACAATAAAGTATCATCATTATTAACTCCTGGAATAATTTTATCTAAAGTTTCTAATCCTTCTATAATATTAGTTATTATTCTATGAGGCATAACTAATGCTAAATCCCCTGCTACACAATCCTTTAAAGTAGGTTCAATAAACCCTTTATTAATTCTATGCCACTCACTTCTCCGAGCATTTTTTAAATCTTTTAAAGATTGAATAATAGGTTTCCCATCTCCTAAGACATTCGCAATCCTAGCAATAGATTCTCCATATTCTCTTGTATTAGTTACGGGTTGTGTAAGATTAACTTTAGTAATAAAAGCAAAATTTGTATTATTACTTTTTACCTCTTTTAAAGCATGTCCATTTACACAAATAAAGCCATAATAATTCTCTTTAGTTACAAATCCTCCTGGATTAGTACAAAAAGTTCTTATTTCATCACCATATGTCTTAGTTTTTATAAAAATAGTAGGATCATAAATTATATTAGTAATTTCTTCCATAATATCTTTTCGAACTTCAACTCTAACCCCAATTTCTATACTTTGTGATAAATAAGGTATCTTATATTTATCTGCCAACTCTTGAATCCATTTGGCTCCTGTTCTTCCTGGTGCAATTATTACATTTTTACAAACTACACTCAAACTTTCATTATTCTTTTTATAATTAACTTCATACTTATTATTTTTATTTACTATATCATAAACTAAAGCTCTATCAATTAAAGTAACATTTTTCTTCTCCAAATAATTACAAATACCTTTAATATATTCTGGTAGATGATCACTACCTAAATGTTTTTGTTTAATAATTAAAAGTTTTCCTCCTGCAATCGCAACTTTTTTTCTAAACTCACAAGCTTCCTCCATATTAGAAGGATAAACTAAAGCATCCATATTAAACTTATTAAAAATCTCTTCTGTCTCATCAATTAACTTATAAGCTTCACTTTCACTCATATATTTAGTTAAATCAGTTTTTCCTAAAGTTGGTATAAAATTAAGTTTTCCATCAGAAAAAGTACCTGCTCCCCCATAGCCTGATAAAATTGCACAAGGCTTACAATTTTGACATGGTACTTTTAACTTATTCATTGGACAAACTCGCTTATCAACATTAAAACCTTGATCTAATATAGCTATTTTTAAGTTCGAATTTTCACTTATTAATTTATAAGCACTAAATAATCCCGCTGGTCCAGCCCCAATTATAACTACATCATACTTCATATATATCACCATAATTTATTTTATCATAATCCACAAAAATACAAAAGTATTTCATAAAATAAACATAATATATGGAAAGATATAAATTATTTTGCTAAAATATAATTGGTGATACTAATGACAAGAGAAGAATTAAATCACGATAAACAAAAAAAAATCTTCAAAGAAGAAAATAAAGAAAAAAGAATTAAAAGAATTAAAATTTTTTTTAAATTTAGTTTTTATTTATTAATAATTTCTACTTGCATATTCTTATATATTACATATATATCTACTTCAAAAATAATTGTTAAAGAAAAAAGAATAATAAATGAAAAAATACCCTCTTCTTTCAATGGTACAAAAATAATCCAATTTAGTGATCTTCATTATGGTAGTACCATGTTTTATGATGATTTAAAAAAATTAGTTGCTCTAATTAATGAAAGAAAACCCGATTTAGTAGTTTTTACAGGTGATTTAATCAGTAAAAATAAAAAATTAACTACCAAAGAACAGGAAAAAATAACAACTTTACTATCTCAAATTGATACTACTTTAGGTAAATATGCTATTCTTGGTAATGAAGATACAGAAAATATCCTTACTATTTATAATCAAAGTAATTTCACTGTTTTAAATAATGATTATGATTTAATATATAAAAATGATAATAATTTTATTCTTTTAACAGGAACTTCTACTACTAACTTAGCTAATATAGATAAATCTTTTGCCTATTTAACTGATCCTACTCACAACTCTAATATATTTACACTAGCTTTAATACATGAACCAGATTTAACATCCAATATTTTAGAAAAATATAATGTTGATTTAATACTTGCTGGTCATTCTCATAATGGTAATATTATAATTCCTTTTTTAGGGCCTCTTTACCATCCTAAAGGAGCTAAAGAATATATTGATGAATATTATAAAATAGATAATACTCAACTATTTATCTCCAGTGGTCTAGGAACAACTAATGTTAATATTAGATTATTTTGTAGACCAAGTATCAATTTTTTTAGACTATCTAATAAATAACTCTTTAATTTTTTGAAGAAGACTTTGCTTCTTCTTTTTATTTTCTTTTTTATAAATATTAACTTCTCCAATTACTTCCTTTTCTAAAGATATAACAATTTTTCCTACAATATTATTATTTCCTTTTTTATCAATAATCTTAACCAAAGTTTTAACTTTATCAATTTCATTTTCTTTCAAAGGATAATAAAAAGAATCTTTTAAATAAATTTCTCCCTCATAAAAATTTTTATCTATTTTAAAATTATTTTTATCTACTATTTTATATCTTTTATATTTTTCAAACATTAAATCATATAAATATTTATGTGTCTCATAAATATTAGGATCATCTAAAGTAACAATAGTAAGATTTAATTTATTTTTTGTTGCTGTTGAGACAAGAGTTTTCCCAGCACTTGGGGTATAACCATTTTTTCCTCCTGTACAATATTGATAACTAGTCAATAATTTATTGCGATTATACCATAAATAACTTTTTCCTTCTGTCTGTGTTTCATATTTAGAAGTCCCAACAATTGTTCTATAAGTACTATTTTGATAGGCATATCTAGAAAGTAATGCCATATCATATGCTGTTGAATAATTTTTTGTCTCTTCATCTAGTCCATGAGGGTTTTGAAAAGTACTAGATTTCATTCCAATTTCTTTTGCCTTAGCATTCATCATTTTAACAAAATTTTCCTCACTTTTCCCAACTGCTTTAGCTAATACCACACTAGCATCATTTCCACTTCGTAATAAAAGTCCATATAATAAATCTTTTATAGTCATTTTTTCTCCTACTTCAATATATATATTCGTCCCATACATCTTTAAGACTTCCTCTCCAACTGTAATCTCTTTATTAATATCACTATTTTCTATTGTCACCATAGCCGTCAATATTTTAGTAATAGAAGCAATTAATCTTTTAGAATTAATATCATTTTTATAAAGAACTTTCCCTGTATCTAAATCCATAACAATACTTGAATGAGCTGTATCTAAAGCATTAACAGAAAAAAAATTAATTAATAAAAAAATAATTCCTCCTATTATTATCTTCTTTACCATATTTTTTCACCTATTTAATTTTATAATTAAAAATAATTTTATATGCTTAGAAAATAAGAATAATTTAAATTGCGCATAATTATTAATCATGATAAACTAAAAAAGAAAGGAATGAACATTATGTCAAATGAAAAAAAACTTGTTCAAGCAATTACTTCTCGTAATGAAGATTTTGCAAAATGGTATACTGATATAGTCAAAGAAGCTAAATTGTGTGATTATTCAAACACTAAAGGTTGTTTAAATTACTTACCCAATGGCTATGCTATTTGGGAAAATATTCAAAATAATTTAGATAAACGTTTTAAAGAAGCAGGTGTTTCTAATGTCTACCTTCCTCTTTTAATTCCTGAAAGTCTCTTACAAAAAGAAAAAGATCATATAAAAGGTTTTGCTCCTGAAGTAGCTTGGGTAACTCAAGGAGGAGAAGAAAAATTAGAAGAAAAATACTGTATTCGCCCTACATCAGAAACTCTTTTTTGTGATTTATGGCAGAAAATAGTTAAATCCTATCGTGATTTACCTCTTGTTTGGAATCAGTGGAATTCTGTTTTACGTTGGGAAAAAACTACTAGACCATTTCTTCGTTCTAGAGAGTTTTTATGGCAAGAAGGCCACACTCTACATGCTACTAGCGAAGAAGCTATAGAAAGAACTAGACAAATGTTAAATGTTTATTATGATTGTTTAACACAAGATTTAGCTATTCCTTTAATTAAAGGTCGTAAAACGGAAAGTGAAAAATTTGCTGGAGCCGAAGCAACTTATACTATAGAAGCAATGATGCACGATGGAAAAGCCCTTCAATCAGGAACTAGTCATTATTTTGGTAGTACTTTTCCAGATTCTTTTAACATTAAATATATTGATAAAAACAATCAACTATCTAGTGCTTATGAAACATCATGGGGTCTATCTACTAGAGTAATTGGTGCTCTTATTATGGTTCATGGTGATGACAATGGTTTAGTATTACCACCTAAAATTGCGCCTACAGAAACTATAGTTATTCCTATTGCTCAATTTAAAGAAGGCGTTTTAGCTAAAGCCCATGAAATTGTTGCTACTTTACAAAAAAATAACTTTCGCGTAAAAATTGATGAATCTGAAAAAAGTCCCGGTTTTAAATTTGCTGAACAAGAAATGCTAGGTATTCCAACGCGTATCGAAATAGGTCCTAAAGATATTGAAAATGACCAAGTCATTATTGTTAGAAGAGATACTAATGAAAAAATACCTGTTAAAATCGCTTCCCTACCTCAAGAATTATCAAAAATATTAGAAGATATTCAAAGCAATATGTATAAAACTGCTAAAAAGTTCTTAGATGATCATATCTATAAAGCTACCACTTTTACTGAAATGAAAAAATTAGCTCAAGAAAAAATTGGCTTTATTAAAGCCAATTGGTGTGGTAGTAATGAATGTGAAACAAATATAAAAGCTGAAACAACAGGATTTGGTTCTAGATGTATTTTAGAAGAGGAAACTCCTCATAATGAAAAATGTATCTATTGTAACAAAGAAGCCAAATATAAAGTAATTTGGGGAAAATCTTATTAAAGATTTTCTTTTTTTATATAAAACTATTTATTTAATTGTTCTTTAGTCCAATTAATTAATTCTAAAGACAATTCAAATACATGATGATCATCTTTATTATAATTAAAAATTATACAATAATTAGCATCTAAATTAAAAAAAATAGAAACATCATTATTATACTTTATTTCAATTTCATTATTAACTTCAAAATTATAGTCTTTTTTTACGGATTTTAAATTTTTAATAATCTGCTTAAAATCATTTTTCTCATCTAATGATGTAACAGTTACATTTTTTATAGCATTTCCATCTTTATCTTTATTAATAATAGTAATTTCTCTAGTTTCACCAATATTTAAAACATTATTATTTCTAAATTTAATAAAAACTAGTATTCCTATTATCCCAATAATTATCACAACATAATAAACTATCTTCTTCATACTATTTCTCACTTTAATTCATTAATTATTCCCTGTGCCATTCCAATATTAGTAGGTATAATATATTTTGCTTTAATTTCAAAAGCAATAGCTAAAACAAATGCACACATAACTCTAGTAGCATCCCACCATTTAGGATCTGCATCACTTGCTTTAATTTTATCTAAAGATGTCTCTTCATAATATTTTTTAGTATCTTTTTGTCTAGTCGCAATATCCATCATAATAGGAGCATTTATATCATCATATAAAATATTTTTTTCAAATGAAAAACCACTCCTACGAACAAATCGTTCATGTGCTCCCCCAGCTAAAATAAAAATATCAGCTGTCTGTTTAGGAAAGTTTAATTTACTTCTAACATATTTTATAACTTCTTCTAAGGAACTAGTAGGAATATCATTACTCAAATCAGGAAATTCTTTTAAAACATCTATAACTCCAATATTCGTAAAAGCTTGCTCTAAAATTTTTCCATCTTCATACACAACAATTTCCGTAGAACCTCCTCCTGCTATAAAGCAACAAACTCTCCCCTTAACTTTTCCACATGTTCCTATAACCGTTAATTTGCTTTCATCTTCTTGTGAAATAATATGAAATTCATATCCTGTCAAAATTTTAAATTTCTCTAAAAAAAGTTGTTTTTCTTGCTTATCCAAACTTCTAAATATACTTGTTCCACATACATAAATTTCTTTATATTCTTCTTTTAAATTATTTATAAGTTCTATTAACTCGTTAAAATCATCTTCCTTAATCTTATTCGCAATTAAATAATTTTTTTTAAATAAAATGGTAACTTCTTTTAACCTTTTAACTATATTTCCATCAAATAAATCAACTTTAGTAACAGTAGAGCCCACTTCTACAATTAAATTCATAATTCACCCCAACAAAATCTTAATTTCATTATATCATACATTTTATTGAAATAAATAGTAAACTTCCATTAAAGAAAAAATTAAAACAATTAAACTTTGTTATATTAAATTACTTCTCATATTTATCTAAAAAACTAGTATAAACTTTATCTTTTTTTGTCCCTAATACACAATCAATATTTACATTATCTAATGCTTTAAAAATATTATAGTCAACTTTATCATTATTATTTTTTAACTCCCTAATAAGTTTTTTTATTTCCAATCTTTTACTTTCTTCTTCTTTAAAAGAACATTTTTCTGTAAATTTACACGCACAATTTAAAAATTTTAATTCATTATATTTAGCCCAACTAATTATATCATTTTCCTTTACTAAATATAGTGGCCTAATTAATTCTAAACCTGAAAAATTTTCACTATGAAGCTTAGGCATCATTGTTTTAATTTCTGCCCCATAAAACATTGAAAGTAAAGTTGTTTCAATAACATCATTAAAATGATGTCCTAAGGCAATTTTATTACATCCAAGTTCCTGTGCTTTATTATATAAACAACCTCTGCGCATTCTAGCACATAAGTAGCAAGGACTTTTCTCTACTTTAGTAACTACATCAAAAATATCACTTTCAAATATTTCTATAGGAATATTCATTACTTTAGCATTTTCCTCAATAGCTTTCCTATTTTCTTTAGTATATCCTGGATCCATTACTACATAAGAAGCCTTAAATTTTACTTTTCCATGTTTTATTAATTCTTGAATACACTTTGCTAATAAAAAAGAATCTTTTCCGCCACTAATACAAACCATAATATTATCATTTTCTTGAATAAGCTCATATTCAATAACAGCTTTTATAAATTTAGCCCAAATTTCTTTACGAAATTTTTTTATAATACTTCTTTCAATTTCTTGATTCTTTTCCATTACTTATCTTTCCACCTTTTTAATCTTAAGGAATTAAAAACTACTGTTAAACTACTAATTGTCATTGCTAAACCAGCTAACATTGGATTCATCTCTATCGCAAAACTTTTAAATAATCCCATAGCAATAGGAATCATACAAATATTATAAAAGAAAGCCCAAAACAAATTTTGTTTTATAATTTTAATAGTTTTCTTACTAATATTAATCAATGTAGTAATTTTTTCTAAATCATTATTCATTAAAATAACATCTGCTGAATCAGCCGCAATATCAGTACCACTATTAACACTTACTCCTATACTACTACTAGCAAGTGAAGGGGCATCATTAATTCCATCACCGATCATCATTACCTTTTTTCCACTTTCAATTAATTTTTTAATGTATTTCCCTTTTTCTTTAGGTAAAACATCACTAATTACTTCTTTTATTCCTACTTTATTAGCAATATTTAAAGCAACTATTTTTTTATCCCCCGTTAGCATTACAATATTTATGCCTTTTCTTTTTAATTTATCTATAGCTTCTTTAGCATTTTCTCTAATAATATCTTTAACGCCAATTAACCCCATCAATTCATTATCAATAATTAAATAAACTAAAGAACAATTTTCTATTTCTTTATGTTGCATTTCCTTTTTTGGAATTTTTAATTTATCAAGCAATCTTTCACTACCAACATAAACTAAAGATCCATCTATATTACCTTCTAATCCCATACCAGCTATATTTTTAAAATTACTTACCTTTTTTATTTCTAAATTATTATTTTCTTTATATAAATTAAAGGCTTTTGCTATAGGATGTGTTGAATAACTCTCCAAAGAAACTACAACTTCCATAAGTTTTTGCTCAGACATTTTAGAAAAATTAGTTATAAATGCAATTTGCAAATTTCCATTGGTCAAAGTTCCAGTTTTATCAAAAACAACAGTATCTATTTTATGAGCCATTTCCAATGTCTCACTATTTTTTACTAAGATACCATTTTTAGCACATAATCCCTCACTAATTACAACAGCCAGTGGTGTTGCTAATCCTAATGCACAGGGACAAGCCACTACTAAAACTGTAACAAATGAAGTAATAGCTTCATTACTACCTCTACCTAATAATAAATAGAAAACTAAAGTCACAACAGCAATAATGATAATCCCTGGTACAAAATATCCACTAATATAATCAGCCAATCTTTGAATAGGTGCTTTAGTATTACTAGCTTCTACAACTAAACGGACAATTTCTGAAATAGTAGATTCTTTTCCAATTTTCTCAGCTTTATATTCAATATACCCATCTAAATTAACACTACCTGCAATAACTTTATCCTTTACTACCTTTTTACATAACGTAGCTTCCCCAGTAATAAATGCCTCATCAAAATAAGCATCTCCAGTAATAATTTCCCCATCAACCGCAATTTTCATTCCTGGTTTACAAATTAAAATATCTCCTTTTTTTACTTCATCAATTGTTACTTCTTGTTCCTGCCCATCTTTTTTAATAAGAGCTACAGTAGGAGTAATTTGAACTAATTCTTTTATTGCCTCTTTTGTCTTTTCCTTACTCTTTAAATCTATAAATCTACCTAATTTTATAAAATAAATAATAATAGCACTCGATTCAAAATACAGCCTCTCAACATACATATTATTTCCTTGTAAAACCATATAAAAACTATACAAACTATATAAAAAACTAGTAACAACACCTAAAGAAACTAAACTATCCATATTAGGTGTTTTATTATATGCATTTTTAATACCACTTTTAAAAATATCTCTTCCATATACCAAAAAAGGCCCTACTAAAATTAACAAACTAAGTGCATAATTAAAAGGGTATTTATTCATATCTAAAAAAGAAATACTAGGAAGGTTTAACATATGTCCCATTGAAATATAAAGAATGAGCAAAGCTAATATTCCAAAAATTATTAGACTAAATAAGTGCTTACTTTTAGTTTCCTTATTATCATTATTAAATATACCTAAACTTTCATATCCAGCCTCACTAATAAATTTTTCGATATCCGTAATCTTAAGAAAATCTTCATATTCTATAAGCGCTTGGGCTAAAACCAAATTAACACTAGCTGCTATTATACCATCTTGTTTATTTAAATATTTTTCTAGCCCATTAGAACAAGCACTACAACTCATCCCACCTATATTTAAAATAACCTTTTTCAAACTATCACCTTACATATATCTTTTTATAATTTTCATAACTTCATCTATAACTTCTGTATTATTATTTTTTATCTCTTCACAAACACAAGTATTTAGATGCTCTTTCAATATTTCATTAGCTAGACTTCTTAATGATTTATCAATTGCCGCTATTTGTATTAAAACATCATCACAATAACGATTCTCTTCAATCATGCCACTAACACCTCTAACTTGTCCCTCAATAATTCTTAATCTTTTCTGGATTTTATTTTTTTCTTCCTCACTTCTTTTTTTCAATTTACAACAATTTTTATTATTCATTTTAATCACCAAGAAAATTATATACCTCGGGGGAGTATATTGTCAAATTAAAAAAATCATTATATGAACACTTATGAAAAATTAGGATTATTAAAATATTATAATAAAACTAAACTTCATAACCTTATATAGTTAATAATATTTAAAAAAATAACTCGAACCCCTATTTAGTTCGAGTTTTAATTTATTTGAAATGTCTATAATAATTATTATCACTATAAGTATAGTCATTATTATAATTATAACTACTATATTGTCTTCTAATTCGTTCTTTTCTTTTCTTCTCTCTTTTTTTATAAATAGCCACTGCACTTCCTAAAGCCGTCATTATTCCTACTACTGCTGCACCTCCAATAACCCATTTTTTATTACCAATTTTAATTTCAAATTTCTTATTTTCTACTTCTTCTTGTTTCTGTTCTGTTTGATTTTCTTCTTTATCTTCTAGTACATTATTTACTATATCTTCTGTCATTGGCTCTTGAATAGGCTCTGTTTCCGTATTAGTTTCTGTATTATTTTGTTCTTGCTTTTCAATTGGTCTCAATGTAATATAGCCAGGAATATTATTAGCCTCATGTGATTCTTTCATCTCTTTAGTCTCTTTTTTATAATTGATAGGATCTTCCATATACCATTCTAACTCAGCTGTTTTTCCTGTTTTTATTGCCTCTTGTGCTGAAACTTGATCCCAACTAATTATTGTTTGCCTTATATTTCCATTTTCATCATAAATATTTTCTTGTTTTTCTACTTCAATTCCTGTTGAATCTAACCAAGTTGCATCTACATAATAATAATCTCCCTCTATTTTTACTAAATTCCAAGCATGATTATCACTTTTTAATCTATTTGTATTTAACTCGACTCTTTCTGCTAAAGCTTCTACTAAAGCCGTGTAATTTCCACAAATAGCACTATCTTTTTCTAAAGCTCCATATAAATCTCCACCTTCATAAAAACTAGCTGTCAAATCTTCATGAGCAATATTCTGACTTATAGCATTTGAAACTTCTTCATCATAAGACAAATTATCAAGTACATAAATTAAAATTGCATTTAATTTTTCTTGATCAGTACTATTTTCACTTACATTTAAAGATTTTACTATTTTCTCTAATCTTTCATTAATTTCTAATACTTTATTTTTTATCTCTTCATCTTTAAAAGATATTTTTACACCCTTATTTACTAATGTATCATAATCACTTTTACTAAATCCAATAGCAATCTCATACGGTAAATCTCCCATAAGTTTTAATTCTTGCAAAAAAGAAAGTTTTTTATAATCTACTTCTTGACTGCTTTCATCCTCTAAAACTAATTTTTGAAGATTAGTAAAACTCTCCAATAAACCAGGTTCTACATGACACCCTAATAATTCTAATTCTTTCAATTTAGGACTATTTTTTAGCCATTGAAAATTTTTTTGAGTTAAGGTTATATTATATAAAAATACAGGATAAATAGTTAATTTTTCTAAGTTATCAAGTTTTTTTATTTGTTCTAAAGCACTAACATCATCTGTTGAAATTACTAAAATTAATTTTTTTATATTTGTACAGTAATTTAACCATTCTAATGAAGAATTATCATTTATATAAAAATAGGTATCCTTTCCATCACTTCCTATTTGTTGCAAATCACCTATAGTAATTATGCTACCATCATCCTTATTACAGGCATTTAACACATCATACAAATAGCCTTCTGGAATATCAACAACACTAGATTCTTCTTCCATCATAGTAGCTACTTCAGTTGGATCACTAACTTGAGCATAAGCAGTTTTATGAGCTCCCGAAAATAAAATTAAGGAACTTAATCCAGCAATTAATAATCTTTTTCCTTTTTTCTTTATAGCTTGTAAATTAGCTTGTTTATCTTCCCTATTAATTTCTAATTTCATTTTTTCATTACTCCTTTAAAAATAGCATTAGCTCTATCATACTCCTCTTTCGATAAATTAGTATCCAAATTTACTATCTCTTCTCCTTGATATTTAGCAACATAATAATGACTACCATCTAATTCTTTATAAATTATATAATGTTCTTCTCGATTATCCAAATCAAAAAGCAAAACTACTTCTACTTTTCTTATTTCATTTTTAGAATTCGTTATCTCAATTATATTTTTTTCCATACTATTCCTTTCTAATCCTTTAAACTAGCTTCACAATATTTACATCGATAAGTATTATTTTCTTTATTAGTTAATAAGAAAATTTGATCTAAATCTCTTTCAATTGATGTAATACAACGAGGATTTTTACATTTAGCAACATTGACAATTTTTTCAGGTTGAGCTAACTTTTTCTTTTCAATAATTTTATCATTTTTAACAATATTGATAGTAACATCTGGATCAATAAATGCTAATTTTGCTAAATCAATATCAATTAATTTATCAATTTTTATAATATCTTTTTTCTTCATTTTATTACTTTTCGCATTAGTAATAATTGCCACTTGACATTCTAAATTTTTAAGATTCAGTAATTCATATACTTCCATAGCTTTTCCAACTTTTAAATGATCAATTACATATCCATTTTTTATACTATCAATATTCATTATTTTTCCTCCAACATTTTTAATATTAATGCCATTCTAATATACTTTCCATAATTAGCTTGTTTAAAATAGCAAGCCCTCTCATCTTGATCAACATCTGCAGAAATTTCATTTACTCTAGGTAAAGGATGCATAATACATAAATCTTTTTTAGCTACTTTTAATTTTTCTTTATTTAAAATATAATAATCTTTTAATCTAACATAATCAGCTTCATTAAAAAATCTTTCTTTTTGAACTCTAGTCATATATAAAATATCAAGTTTATCCATATATTCTAAAATATCATCAGTTTCAATATATTCCATTTTATTCTTTTCTAAAATTTCTTTTTTAACATATTCTGGCAACTTTAACTCAGGTGGAGAAATAAGAACAAATTTAATATTTTTATATCTAGACATGGCTGTAATTAGCGAATGAACAGTTCGTCCAAACTTTAAATCTCCACATAAGCCAATAGTTAAGTTATCTAAGCGTCCTTTTTCACATTTTATTGTTAGTAAATCTGTAAGTGTTTGTGTTGGATGATTGTGTCCTCCATCTCCAGCATTAATAATTGGCACATCAGACTTTTCAGAAGCCACTAATGGCGCTCCTTCTTTAGGATGACGCATTACAATAATATCACTATAATTTCCTACTACTCTAATTGTATCCGCAACACTTTCTCCCTTTGCTACTGAACTAGAAGAAGCTTCTGAAAAACCTAAAACATTTCCTCCTAATCTTAACATAGCAGACTCAAAACTTAGTCTTGTTCTAGTACTTGGCTCAAAAAATAAAGTAGCTAAGATCTTGGCCTCACATTTATGAGCATATTTTTTGGGATTACCAATAATATCTTTCGCTACTTTAATTAACTCATCAATTTCTTCTACATCTAAATCTTTTATATCAATTAAATGTTTCATTCTACTACCTCATTTTCTAATATTTAATACTATTTTATCATCTCTTAGAAAACTAGTAAAGAAAACTTAAGTATTAATTAAATGTTTTTTTAACAAACTCCACTAACTCTTTAGCTGCATTTTTATTAATAATTTTACTTTGATTTTTTATCATTTCTTGTTGTAAATTTTTATCATTTAATAATATTTTTGTATTTTTAATTACCTCATCAATTGAATTTGATACTAAACTTAACTTATTATTTTTAAAAAAATTAGCATTATAATTTTCCACTCCAGGTATAGGCATAATATGAATCATAGGTTTATTTAAAACCGCAACTTCCGTACTAGTAAGTCCTCCCGGTTTACTTAAAACCACACTACATTCTTTTATATATTCATTCATATTATTAATAAACCCTTTAACTTCTAAATTAGAATTATTAATAAGCTGTAATCTTTCCATTAATTTCTTATTATTTCCACAAATAACAATAACATATGCATCTATACATTCTAATAGTTTTTTAACAATATCCTCTAAATTACCAAAGCCCATACTTCCAGAAGTAACTACTATATTAGGTTTATCTTTCTTTAATTTTAATGTAGTTTTTACCTCTTGAAACTTAGTTGAAACAGGAATACCTAACGGTAATAAAATCTTATCATCTATTCCTTTATCTATAAATTCTTTCTTTAAAGACTCATGAGGAATTACAAAATAATCAGGTGTCGTTTCATTCCAAAAAGGAATATTACTATAATCAGTCGCCACATTTATAAGTTTTATATTTATTCCCTCTTTTTTTAAGGCCGTAATTGCCATAGCAGGAAATAAATGAGGACAAATTACTAAGTTATAATTATTTTTCGTAATAAATTCTAAAATCTTATTTTTAGCTAATTTATTTAACTCATAAACAGGACTTTTTATCCCTACTTTACTATAAGCTTCTCCTAATTTATAAACTTCTTTAAATATTTTACCCTTTCCACTAGTTGATGTTAAATAGATTTTTTCCACTTTTTTTGATAATTTATCACCCAAAATACTAAAATAATCTACAAAATTACACTCTATTCCATTTAAATTAAATTCCTCTGTAATATATCTTCCACAAGCATTATGTCCTCCACCTGTACTACAAGATAATACTAATACCTTCATCTAATCACTCCAACTATTGTTAAACATATTATATAAATAATCTTTATTAAAAGTCTTATCTAAAAATCTTTCATAACTATTATGGGGTTCAATTCCTCTTTCACATTCCTTGGCTCTTACAACTGCACTTATTGTAAGCCCTGCATCCGCTATTAAAAAAATAACTAAGAAAATCATTATTTTTTTACCAACATTTTTAGGTATTTTATTAATAAGTTTTTCTACTTTTGGATAAATATATTTAATCCAAACAATTCCTAAGACTCCCCAAAGACATGACATCCTAAAACATACTCTTCCATTTATATTTAAAAATCTTTTACTATAATCCCACGCTGCAAAGCCAACTACTAATTCCATTCCCCAACTCATTACATACTCTAATAATGAACCAAGAAAAAAACTTATGCAAAATAATGTCATATTTCCTTCATCTTTAAATCTATATAATAAAAACGTTAAACAGCAAGCACATATCCCATAACAAATATCAAAAGGACCTATTACCAATGCTGAATGATTTATAAATACTTTATACACTAATAAACTATATCCTACTTCACATATCCAGCCAAAAATACTTCCAAAAATAAATAGCCAAAACATATTATAAAAAAACTCTTGCTTTACCTTATTTTTTTTCATATTTCACCTACTACTTATTATATTAATATACTAATTTTACACAATATTTTATTTTATTCTTTCTTTTATTATATCATCTTCTTCTATTTTTTCAATTAATAAAGATGAATTACTATCATGTTTTAAAAAATTACTTTCTACTTTCTTTTCATCATAATTAGCATAACAATATTTACAAAAATGCCTACACGAATTATATACCCCTATGTCAACCATTTGTACACACTTACATTTACGTTCCTTTCGCGCTACCCAATCTTTATAATTTTTATGAGTTAATTGAAAAGCTTTTTCATGAGAAAGACATTCTCCTTTTATAAATCCATATTCCACTAAATTTCTCTCTTCAAAACAAGTTTGTACTGTCATATTATATTTTTTGGCACTTGCACTAAAACTTTTTCCAATTTCGCTATAATGAAATTCCTCTAATTTTAGATATTTCAAAATAGCCGCATTATTCACCACATTTTTATACTCATCTAAAAAAGAAACAATTATTTTATTAACATATCCATTTAGCAAAAAACACATTCTTTCAAAAGCTTTTTTATGGTAATCTAAATTATATTTATCACTTATAAAGATGGGATCATATCTTATATATAAATTATCTTTACCAATAATTCTAGATATTTCTTTAATACCTTCAATTATTTTATCTTTAGCTATTACATTAGGTTCTATATCTTTTTTATAAGGTGTTAAAGTAACTTGAAAAATAATAACTTGGGTAATTTGTTTTAAATATGGAATAATAGGTAAAGGATTCTTTGTACAAAATAAAATAGCTTCTACATTTTCGAATTTTATTCGACTCACTAATTTAGGATTAAAAGGGTTTCGTACATCTACAAACCCTTCTTTATACCTATTCATAAACCATTTACTATAAAAAGCAACTATATCAGTTCTACCACTTACATTTAATATCATTTTAAAATTCTTTCTTTAAATAAATATTTACAGAAACTATATAAGAGCCTATCAAAACTAATAATCCTAACCCTAATAAAATTAAAACTATAAAATTAGAAAAATAATCAATTACTGCTGCTAAAAAACTAAAATCTATTTTATTAATTAAGAAACCACCTAAAAATATTAAACCAAAAATAAGTATAAATAATATTAATCTAGCCTTTTCTAATCCAAATTTAAAAATAATAGGATACATTAGTGCCTGAAATAAAAATGTTGCAAAAATAGTTGCTCCCAAAGTTATAAAAATGTATTGATAATTAATATTTTCCCCTTTATTAATTGTTATAATAAAAGAAACAATAGTTGCAACTAAACTAGTAAGTAAAATAACTATAACCGTTGCTAAATATTTTGCTTTAACTAAATTCTTTCTCCCATTTGGTAAAGTAACAGCGTAGGCATCCCATTTATTCAAATTATCATAAGAAAATGTTGACATCATTAACATAACACTTAAAAAAGATAATAAAGTAGAAATATCTAACATTCCTTGAAAAGCCATAAATATATATATTACAAAAATGGGAATTAAAATTTTAAAATTACTTTTAAGAACTAATATATCTTTTTTAATTAAACCTATCATTATTTACCTCCTTTAATCATTAAAACCATAAGTTCTTCTAAAGTTATATTATCTATTATTTTAATATCATATTTTTTCTTAAATTCTTTTTTATTAGAAATTAACACTTCATAATCATATTTATTCTTTTTATATTTTAAATAATCATCTTTAGCAATTTTTTGAAATTCTTTCTCATTACATTTAACTATCCCATAATTATCCATAAGTAAAGGACAACTATCTGCTAAAACTACTTCTCCCTTATCAATAAAAGTAATATAATCTGCAATATGTTCTAAATCTGTAGTAATATGACTTGATAATAATATTGAACATTTTTCATCTTGCATAAAATTTCTAAAAAGATCTATAACTTCACTTCTCGCAATTGGATCTATTCCTGTCGTTGGCTCATCTAGTATTAAAAGTTTAGGATGATGAGCTAAAGCTGTTATAATTTCTAATTTTTTTCTCATTCCTTTAGATAAAGTTTTAATTTGCTTATTTAAAGGTAATTTAAACATCTCTAAATATTGAAAAAATAACTTACTATCCCATTTAGTAAAAATATCTTTCATAATGGAATTTATATCTTTTACATAAAGTATTTCTGGAAAAAACATATCATCAAGCACAACCCCCACATCTTCATATATATTTAAATTCTTTTTATTATCCGCCTCAAATATTAAAATTTCTCCTTTATAATTAGTTAAAATATTTAATATTGCTTTGATAATAGTTGTCTTCCCAGCTCCATTTTCGCCAATTAAGCCCATCACAGTTCCCTCTTCCACAGTAAAAGAAACATTTTTTAATTCAAAACCCTCATATTTTTTATTTAAATTTTTAATTTCTAGAGCATTCATTATTTTTCCTCCTCAAATAATATATTTAATATATCCATAATTTCTTTTTTCTTAATCTTATTAATAGTCGCAATATTAACAACTTTTTCTAATAAAGATTCTACCTTTTTTAATTGTTCTTCCCTTATTAATTCTACATTAATATTATTAACATAAGTTCCTTTAGCTGGTATTGTTTTTACATACCCTTCTTTTTCTAATTCTTCATAAGCATTCTTAGTTGTAATAACACTGCACCTTAAATCTCTAGCTAAACTTCTAATAGATGGTAATAACTCACCACTAACTAATTCATTATTAATAATTTTATCCTTTATCTGTTCTTTTATCTGTTCATATATGGGTATTCCACTTGAATTACTAATTATAATATCCATAACTCACCTCTTTTGTATATATTAATTATATACAGTATATACAGACAAGTCAAGAAAAAAAGCAAATATAAATTTGCTTATCCTAAATTCTTTTTTCTCGTTAATTTCACATCTAAATTTTTTATCTCTTCAACTACTTTATCAAGTTCTAAATATATTTTTTCTTTTTTTTCTACTTTTAAATTTCCTATTATCAATTCCACTACTTTTTTATAATCTCTTTTATTTTCCTTATTTAATTTATTCCACTCAACTCCCTTAAAATATAAAGCAATTTCTCTATTTAAAGACAATTTATTTTGTAACATTAAAACTGCTATAACAGGATATCCTAAATAACCTTGCCAATAACTAGAGTTATCATTTGAATAATAAACATTATCCTTCCATTTTATTAAATATTCTTTATTTAACTCACTTGATTTTACTTTAGCACTATCAGTATTAATATATACTCTTCTATCAATAATCGCCGTATACGCCTCAGCCACTTTTTCCCTAGGTGGTAACTTATCCATCTCTTCCTCCTACTATTCTAATTCATTCATTCCCATATAAAGTTTATAATACTGTCCTTTTTTAGTCATTAATTCTTCATGTGTACCTTTTTCAATTATTCGTCCATGATCTAAAACTACTATATCTTGAGCATTTCTTATTGTTGATAAGCGATGCGCAATTACAAAAACAGTTCTTCCCTCCATTAATTTGTCCATTCCATTTTGAATTACTTTTTCTGTTCTTGTATCTATGCTTGAAGTAGCTTCATCTAAAATCATTACTGGTGGATTACAAAGGGCACATCTAGCTATCGCTAAAAGTTGTCGTTGTCCTTGCGATAAATTAGCCCCATTTCCTGTTAGTTTTGTATTATACCCATCAGGTAGACGCATAATAAAATTATGGGCATTAGCTAATTTAGCAGCCGCTATTACTTCTTCCTCTGAAGCATTATCTTTACCATATTTAATATTTTCTTTAATCGTACCCGTAAATAAATTAGTATCTTGTAAAACCATTCCTAAAGAAAGTCTTAAATCTTTTTTCTTAATTTTATTAATATTTATTCCATCATATCTAATTTTTCCATCTGCAATATCATAAAATCTATTAATTAGATTAGTAATAGTAGTTTTACCTGCCCCTGTTGCTCCTACAAAAGCAATTTTTTCTCCTGGTTTAGCTACTAATTTAATATTATGTAAAACTTTTTCATCTTTTTCATAGGCAAAATCAACATCTACAAATTCTATATTACCTTGAAGCTTAATATATTCAACTCTTCCATCTGTATGAGGATGTTTCCACGCCCAAAAGCCTGTATCATCTCCTACTTCTTTTAATTCACCATTTTTATTAGCCACTTTAACTAAAGTAACATATCCTGCATCTTCTTCTTTTTTACTATCCATAAATTCAAATATTCTCTTAGCTCCAGCCACTGCCATAACAAGAGAATTTAATTGCCTTGATATTTCATTTATTGGTCTAATAAAAGTTTTACTCAACTGTAAAAAAGCTATAATAAGTCCTACTGAAATATTACCAATTCCTTTAACCGCTAAAATACCTCCCACTATCGCTAAAACAGCATATAAAGTATTTCCTAAATTACCATTAACTGGTCCAATTGAATTAACATATTTATTAGCGTTATAAACATTTTTTGCTAATTTTTCATTTAATTTATCAAATTCCTCTTTAGCTCTATCCTCATAACAAAAAACTTTTACTACTTTTACCCCATTAATCATCTCTTCAATATACCCATTTAATTTTCCTACCGCTTCTTGTTGTCTAATAAAATAATTTCCACTTCTAGAAGTCATAAATTTAGAAATACTAAGAATTATTCCTAAAAAAACTAAAACTACTAAAGTTAAATAAATATTAGTAAAAATCATTGCAAAAAATATAACCACAATAGTAACAACAACAGAACATATTTTAGGAATACTTTGAGAAATCATTTGACTTAAAGTATCTGTATCATTAGTATACCGACTCATTATATCTCCATGGGAATGAGTATCAAAATATTCAATTGGTAATTGTTGCATTTTAATAAACATTTCATCTCGAATATCTTTTAATGTACCTTCAGAAACTTTAACCATTAATCTACTTGAAAAAAATTCCGCAACTATTCCTACTCCATAAATACAACACATAACTCCAATAGCTCTTAAAAGTGGTATAAAAACAGGGTTTCTAACTCCCACTAATGGAACAATATAATCATCTATTAATGTTTGCAAATAAAGATTAGCCCCTACTGATGAAGCTGTACTTAAAAAAAGACATATACCTACTATTAAAAGTCTTATCTTATGCTTTTTAAAAAGAAGCTTCATGACTCTTGCTAAAACTCTAAAATCAATTCTTTTTTTCATTTTATTATCGCCCATCCTTTACTTGAGAATAATAAACATCTTTATAAATATCATTAGTTTTAAGTAATTCTTCATGAGTTCCTATAGCATTAATTTCCCCATTATCCAAAACTATAATTTTATCGGCATCTTTTATTGAAGTTATTCTCTGTGCAATAATTATTTTAGTTATATTAGGAATTTTTTCTTTAAATGTCTTCCTAATTAATCCTTCAGTTTTAGTATCAACTGCACTTGTAGAATCATCCAAAATTAAAATTTTGGGATTTTTAAGTAAGGCTCTCGCAATACAAAGTCTTTGCTTTTGTCCTCCTGAAAGATTACTACCACCTTGTTCAATGTAAGTATCATATCCAGCTGGAAAATTTTTAATAAATTCATCAGCTTGAGCTAATTTACACACGTAACGCATTTCTTCCTCTGTAGCATCTTCTTTACCCCATCTTAAATTATCTTTTATAGTTCCTGAAAACAATACGTTTTTTTGTAATACCATAGCAACTTGATTTCTTAAAGTTTTAATATCATACTCTTTAACATCAACGCCTCCAACTTTAACTACTCCTATTGTAGTATCATAAAGTCGTGGTATTAATTGAACAATAGTAGATTTTCCAGCCCCTGTTCCTCCAATAATACCAATTGTTTGTCCCGAATCAATTTCTAAATTAATATTTTTTAAACATAATTTATCTTTTTTATTTACATAACTAAAACTAACATTTTCAAAAGAAACTGATCCATCTTTAACTTCTTTTAGAGGATTATCCTTATTTGTTAAATTACTTTTTTCATCCATTAATTCCACAATTCTCTCCCCAGAAGCTCTAGAAATCATTAATGTAACAAAAATCATTGACAGCATCATTAACGACATTAATATTTGCATAGTATAAGAAATCATACTAGTAAATTCTCCCGTTGTTAATCTATTTTGAACAATTTCTAACCCTCCAAACCAAGAAATAAGAACTATTATTGTCGCAACAGTAAACTGCATTAATGGACCATTTAAAGCAACTATTTTCTCAGCTTTAGAAAATTCTTTATATATCTTCTTTGAAACATTCTCAAACTTTTCAATTTCCTTATCTTCTGTTACATAAGACTTTACAACTCTAATACCTCGTACATTCTCTTGAACAATCGTATTAAGTCTATCATATAAAGCAATAGCTTTTTCAAAAATAGGATGCGCTTTCATAGCTATAAAACAAAGTCCAAATCCTAAAAAAGGTATAGCAATTAAAAAGAAAAAAGCCAATTTTACATTTATAACAAACGTCATAATTAAAGAAAACAAAATCATTAAAGGTGCTCTTACAGCTAATCTAATAATCATCTGAAAAGAAAGTTGAACATTATTAATATCCGTAGTATGTCTTGTAATAATACTAGAAGAAGAAAATTTATCAATATTAGTAAAAGAAAAATCTTGCACATTATAATAAATCTTCTTTCTCACATTTTTAGCAAATCCTGCTGCTGCTTTAGCCGCAAAATTACCTGATTTAACACCTGTAATAATTGCTATAAAAGAACAACAAATTAATATTAGCCCCATTATAATAATCATTTTAGTATTACCCTTATTAATTCCATAATCAATTAAAAAAGCCATTAAAAAAGGAATTAACACATCAAAGGCACATTCCATACCTACAAAAATAGGTGTTAAAATTGTCTCTTTTTTATATTCCCCTATACACCCAGCTAACTTTTTTATCACGCCTAATCACCTTTTCTATCTTTATTTTTTAAATATTAAAATATCTTTTCAATCAATTTAATATATTCATTAACAATATTACTAGTTTTACTAGCATAAATTGTCTCTTTTGCTAAAGAAATATTATCTGTAATAATATTATCAACATTAAGATCAATCATTTTCTCTATACTATCTTTAGTATTAATAGTCCAAACATATATTTCTTTTCCCTCATTATGAACTTTTTTAACTAACTTTTTATTAACAGAAGATGCTTCAATACTAAAATGATCAGCTGCTTTTAAATCCGTAATATTACCATAAGCTAAACTCATAACATACACAGTTTCAATACTTGGTTCATATTTCTTTACTTTTTCTAATACACTATAAACTTGCGATGTAATAACACACTCTTTTTCAAAATTCATTTTTTTAATAATATTAACTACACTTTTTTCAAAATCCTTTTCATATCCTGTAGGCTTTAATTCTATATTTAATCTTATATTATTCTTTTTCGCAAAAGAAATAACCTCTTCCAATAAAGGAATTCTTTCATCTTTATATTTTTTATCTAAAAAACTACCGGCATCTAATTCCTTAACATCCTCATAATTCATCTCCCAAGTATTTTTAGAAACACCTGTAGTTCTTTTAAAATTAGTATCATGAATAACAATTATTTTCTTATCTTTAGTTTGTTGAACATCTAATTCTATCCAATCAGCCCCTAATTCTTTAGCCCCTTTAAATGCTACTATAGTATTTTCAGGATAATAAAGTGATGCTCCTCTATGAGCAGTTACTTCTAAAGTCCTAGTATAAACAATATTAAAGTTATATTTACCCTTATATAATAAATATGTAAATACTGTTCCCCCAATAAGAGCAATTATCCCTAAAACATATCCCACTTTTTTAATATTTACATTTGAAAATTTAATTTTATTACTCTCTTTAAAAGAAATATGCTTAATCTTTTCTTGTTTTTTATTCTTATGAAAATAATACATAATACTAATAGTTGCATAACTTATAGGAGTTGCTAATACTGTAAATACAACAATCATAATAGCTATAAATATCCAAATAATAGTAGTACTAAAACTCTTTATTAACATTATATTTTTAAATAACTTGCTTATTAATATAATAACTAAAATACCCAAAATTAATATTAAATAGTAAATAATACTTATAACAACTTGAACTAAAATCAATGTAATTAAATCTTTTCCATGATTTTTATATCCTAATTCTTTACTAGCTTTCCTTGCTTCCTTAAAAGATTTATCTTCCAATATAAAATAATGTAATGAATAAATCCATCTTAATAATAAAAGAATTAATATAAAAATAACAAGACTAACTCCCATAAATAAAATTTTATTTTTAAGAATAAAATCAAATATAAATTCTGGTATTTTAATTGTTGAAATAAAACTAGAAGATATCCCTATATTTAAAAATGGAATTAAAAATAAAACTAAAAAAGCTAATAAAAGATTTTTAATGTGTCCTATTTTTTGACATTTTTTTATAGATACTCTTATTGCATCACTTATAGTTATTTTTTTCTTTTGATAAGAAGCGTCTAAAATAATTATTATTGTTGAGATATCAAATGTAACATATATCATCATTAATAAAAATAAACATATTAACATTATTATAGTTAAAGGATTTAATAAAAAAGAACTTATATTTTCAAAAGTTAAATAATTATATCCTGTTACCTTAGTTATAAACTCAAAAGTATTTAAAAATAAAGGCATAAAAATAAGAACGGATATAATTTTAAAAAAGCTTTCAAATCCCACTAAAGTCCAAATATTATAATTAATTAAATTTATTACTTCTTTTACTTTTTTCATATAATTTTTCCTTTCTCATCTAAGGAATTAATATAATTATTAAACTCTTTAAAAGATAAATTTGCTTCCACTTCAAAAAATTCTGTAACTGGTCGTGCTTTACCTTCTGAGATTTTAACATAATAATCATTAATTTTTTTTATGGCTTCATCTTCATTTTCAAATTCATATATTCCAATTCTTTCCCAATTTGGATGTTCAATTTGAAATACTTTACCATCCATATAATAAAGTACAAAACAGTGCATATGCTCTTCGGCCTCTAAATTATTAAAATCTTTTCCTTCATATATTCTAGTACAAAACATTTTATTTGGTATCTTTAGTTTACTTAATAAACTACTCATTAAATATACCTGTTCAATACAAGTTCCAATTCCATGTTCTAAAGTCTCTTTAATACTAGAAGTTCTATATAATCTTCTAAAATTTTTCATATTTCCAATATGTTCAGTATTATTAATATCTAACCATCCATATTTTATATTAGTTTTCATAAATTCTAATATATCTTCTGGTGTTTTTATATCTTCCATTTTCATAATATCCCTCAATTTAAATCAAAATACTTCTATATCATAGTTTATCATATTTTATATCAAAAATAAAACAGGTTAACCCTGTTTTAAACTAAATTACTAATTTTCTGGTAATCCTATTTCAAATGCTTTATCTTTTCCATCTCCACTTTTTATTATAACATCATCCCTTAATGTAATAGTTGGTTTTGCGGCAAAATTATTGTCATATCTTTCTTGAAATATACCTTGGGTTTCTGGCTCAAATGCTCCAATCATTGGGAAGTCACCATCACCATATGGAGTCATTGTAGCAGTCTTATAATCGTGTGTATCAGTTCCTCCTAATGGATAAGCAAATAATTCACCAACAATTGGAAGTCCAACATACCCTTTCCAAATTTGGGCTGTTTTTTTACAGGTTTTAGTCGTTTCTTT
>CANRGD010000010.1 GCA_947630105.1 uncultured Bacilli bacterium
CAGTTAAAAGCTGGAGCAACTGTAGTAGATGGTAATTTTACAGTTAAATTTGGTAATGTTACATTAGGCTATTCAACTCAAGATTAATTTTAAAAAAATTAAAATAGAAAGAAAAGAAAGTTAAATTTAGTAAATTTAATTTTTTTTTGGTAAGTAAAAAGATTATTAGTTTCTCATTACAGCAATTTACTAATTAATATTATACATGCTATAATATGCTTATAATAATAGATATGAGGAGTGAAAAATTATGGAAAAAAATAAGAATAATTCAAAAAATTTACTAATTATTATTATCATACTTATTTTTATTATTGCATGGTTATTATTATTTATAAGCTATGATAAAGGTATAATTTTTAAGGCTAAAGATATGAATAAAAATTCTGAAGAAATAACTAATGCTGAAGAAAAAAACAAAGAAGAAACAGAATCAGAAATTACTGATCAAACTTTAAAACAAAGTCTGATTGAAAAAATTCATTATATTACTAATTATGATTTTAATAATACTTCTAATAATATTTATACATTTAGATATGGAACAACTTTTGGTAATGTTTTTACTGATTTTAATAATGAAATTAAATTACATGTCTTACTTACTTATTTAAATGAAACAGGTAAATTTCATCCTATTAGTGATGCCAATAAGACAAATAATTTAATTAATTCCTATATTAATAATGGCATGGAAGTAAGAGAAATTACAGCTGATGAAGTAAGTCATCAATATCAATTATTTTATGGTGAAAGTATTCCCTCATATCAAGCTGTTGGCAATAATTGTTTTCGATTCGAATATGATAATGACATTAAAACATTTTTTTGGACTACACCTACATGTGGAGGAACAGGAATAGGATTAGTATATTCCTATATTAATAAATTTGTTAACTATAAAGAAGATGCCTATGTATATGTTAATTTTGCAACTTCGGAGCCTATAGATATGACTAATTATTCTATTTACAAAGGTTTTTCTGCTAATGAAATATATCAAAGTAATGTATCTATGGATTATGTAAAAAAATTTAAAATTGATGCTAGTAATTATCAAAATTTTTCTGAATATAAATTTATTTTTAAAAAAGATACTAATGGAAACTATTATTTTTCAAAATTAGAAAAAAATAAGTCTTAATATTGACACTGGGGGGGGGTAGTTATAGTATAATAATTCCATAAGAAAATAAGAAATTGTGCATTTTTTTATGGAGGTACTATAATGGAGAAAAATAGACATACAAAGATGATATCATTAGTTGCTATGATTATTGCTGTAGTAGGGTTAACAATTGCCTATGCAGCATTTACTAAATCTTTAAATATTACATTTGGAACTACTACAGTTAATGGTAATAGTGCTAACTTTAGTGTTAAGTTATCAACTGCAGCAACTGGATTAGATTCTGGCAGTTTAACTCCAGTAGTTAGTGATGGAGTAACAGGTACTAAAGCTACTTTAGGAAGTACATCAATTACTAATTTAGGTGCAACATTTCCTGCAACAGGAGGTACTGCAACATATACTTTTTACGCTGTAAATGATGGAGCATTTACTGCTTATTTGAATTCAATTACTGTAGCAAATGTAGCATCAGCTAGTTATGCCATAACATGCTCAGCATCAGCTGGAACTTCAGCAGCAATGGTTGCAACAGCATGTGCTAATGTTTCAATGACTATAACAGCAGATGTAGATTCTACTTCAGCTCTTACAACTACAGCAACTTCTGCCAAAACAGGGGCAGCTTCTTCCTTAACAACAATTAATGGTCATAGTATAGCAACAACTACTGCTAATCCAAGAAAAAGTCATAAATTTATAATTCAATTAAAAGCAACTTCAACCGCAGTTGATGGTGATTTTACAGTTAAATTTGGTAATGTCACCTTAGACTATTCAACCCAAGATTAATATTGTTTTAAATTAGAATTTTAATTATTATCCTTTCATAAATAATATACTTTATTTATTAATCATTAGTCATTACTTTTAAGTATTGACTATTTCTTTTTCTAAAAAAATGCATATAGTCTTAAAATCTATATGCATTAAAAAATATTAGTTTTTAATTTTTTAATATGCCCAACGAGCACCAATAACAATTACTAATAAAATAAATAATACTAAAATAATAGCATATGTAGAGCCGTTATTATTACTACGACTTGCTCCATAATAATTTACTGGATAATAATATGGAGTTTGTTGTGGACAACTACTTCCTCCACCATAATAATACATAATTATGCCTCCTTTTACTAATCTAGTATAAATTATGTAAATTTACAAAATATGTTAATAAAAGTAACCCAATACTTTTAAAAATATTTAAATATAGTATATAATATTTAAAAGAGAGAATAGTTAAACTTTTATTTACTAAAAAGAAAGGACAAATTATAAATGAAAAAGATAATTAAGTATATTGATAAACCCCTATTATTTTGCACAATTATTTTATTTACAATTGGCTTAATTATGGTATTTTCCGCATCAAATGTTACAGCTTACATGTCTCAAGCTGTAAGCCCTTATAATTATTTTATAAAACAAGCAATATTTTTAGGTATAGGTTTAATAGGCTCTATGATATTAATTAAAATAAATACTAAAGCTTATGGAGTATTTTCTTGGGGACTTCTAATTATTTCTATAATAGGTTTAGCTGGCTTATTAGTTATTGGAGAAGCTAAAAATAGAGCGATTAGTTGGTATGATTTAGGTTTTGTTAGTATCCAACCAAGTGAGTTTGTAAAGATTATTTCTATAGTGTGGCTTGCTTATTATTATGAAAAAAATGCTAAGAATTTGAATTCTTATAGTAAAACTTTATTTCCTATATTAGTATGTGCTATAGTTGCAGCTCTTATATTTGTTCAGCCAGATTTAGGAACAACTATCATATATTGTGCGTTAGTAGGAATTATCTTTTTAGCAGCTCCCATAAGTAAAGAAATAAAAATAAAAACTATAACAACAATAGTAGGAATTGGTTTTTTTGGAGCTATTGCTATTTTAGGAAGTGGCAAAGGGCTTCTTTTAGAAAGACAATTAGAAAGATTTGATTTTTCCAATCCTTGTAAAAAAATACTAACTAATGGTAATCAAGTATGTAATTGTTATATTGCGATTAATAATGGGGGATTAACAGGAGTAGGTTTAGGAAATTCTACCCAAAAATATTTGTATTTACCAGAGCCATATACAGATTTTATCTATGCTATAATTGTTGAAGAATTAGGGGTAATAGTAGGTGTTTTAATTATTTTAATGTATATGTTATTATTATATAGAATTTTACAAATTGGTAGAAAAAGTACTACTAATAGAGGAGCTCTTATTTGTTATGGAGTAGCAGCATATATATTTTTACATATTGCCGTTAATCTCTTAGGTATTTTTGGCCTTATCCCTATGACGGGAGTACCTTTACCATTTATGAGCTATGGAGGAAGTTTTACAGTATGTCTGATAGCTGCTTTAACTTTTGTCCAACGAGTTTGTATCGAAACCAAATTATCAAAAGAAAAATATAAATAAAGCAAAACAAATTGCTTTTTTTTTGGTTTTGTTATATTATAATGCTGTTTTAAAAACTTTATACTATGAAAGAGGAGAAATACATGAGTGGGGTTTTAAGAAAACTAAAATTAATATTAGACATGGAATTAAATGAAGCATCAACTGTATTTATACTAGGTCATAATTCACCTGATTTTGATTCTCTAGGATCAGCTCTTGGTTTATATATATTAGCAGCTAGTTATAATAAAGAAATTTATATAATAGTAGAAAATGTTAATGAACAAATGCAAAAAATTATAGCTAATTATAAATCTTTATTTAATATAATTACTAAAGAAGAATATGAGAAATTAAAAAATAACAATTCTCTAATAATTATGAGCGATGTTAATAAAAAGAATTTAATACCTATACCAGATATTGAAAAACAAAATGTAATTATTATTGATCATCATACTCCAGATGAAAATACTGTAAAAACTAATAATATTTTTATTGATAATAAAGCCTCAAGTGCCAGTGAGATAATAACTCAAATACTTTGTAGTTTGCATTTAAAAATACCTAGGGAAGTTGCTAATTTACTTTTAGCAGGAATTGTCTTAGATACAAAACGTTTTAAAGTAAATACAAATTCTAAAACTCATGATGTTGCTGAAAAACTACTTAATTTTGGAGCTGATGCTAATTTTGTTAATGAATTATTTTTAGATAAATATGAAAACTATTGTAAAATTAATAATCTTGTCATTAACTTTACTAAAGTAAAAAAATATAGTGATCCTTTACTTCCTATACAAGTATCATTCACTTTAAATAGAAAAAAGCCAAGAACTATATATAAAAAAGAAGAATTAGCTAAAGTAGCTGATACTATGATGAAATTTGAATTTGATGCAGCTTTTGTAATGGGGTTTATATCTCCTGGAGAAATAGCTATATCTGCTCGTAGTTATAAAAATGTCAATGTTGCGGAAGTAATTACCGAAATAGTTACCAAAATACACGGTTCTGGTGGAGGAGATGCTTGTCGAGCTGCAGGAACAGTAAAAGCTAAAAATATTATCCAAATAGAAGAAGAAATAATGAATATAGTAGAAGAAGCTATTGAAAGACAAGAAGTAGAAAAAGTAGAACTTCCCAAAGAACTTTCTGAAGAGGGATTGTTATTAGAAATAAAAACTGATCCTGAAGATGAACTAAATCCATCAATTGCTGTCCAACGAATAAAAACAATAAAAAATTCTTAAAAAAAGTCGCAAGACTTCTTTTTTTTCGAATAATTAATAGGAGGTGATAATATTACATTTACTTATCGATATAAAAAACAAATAATTATTATATTAACTTTTATAATTAGTATAAGTTTTATTATTGGCTTTTTAATATATAAAAAGCCTAAGAAAATAACTAAAAAAAGCAATAATAATATTAAACTTACAACTATTACTAAAAAAGAAACTAAAGAAAAAGATGTCCTTTTAAAAGTTGATATTAAAGGAGAAGTAAATAATCCAGGAATTTATTCTTTAGCTGCCAATTCTAGAATTATAGATGTTATAGAATTAGCAGGAGGGTTAACTACTAATGCTAATACATCAGTTATAAATTTAAGTAAAAAAATTACTGATGAAATGGTAATAATTATTTATAGTAATGCACAAGTTAAAGATTTTGCAAAAACTAAAGAACAAGAAGAACAAATAGAAAAAAATTGTCAGCAACCAACTACCAATTCTCTTAAAAATGATGCTTGTATAACTGCTAATGCAACTTCCAGTAATACAGCTCAAAAAATATCTTTAAATACTGCTACTTTAGAAGAGTTACTGACTTTACCAGGAATAGGAGAAGCTAAAGCTAAAGATATTATTGAATATCGTAAAAGTAATGGAAATTTTAAAACAATAGAAGATATTATGAAAATACCAGGAATAGGAGAAAGTGTTTTTGCTAAAATTAAGGACTATCTTACTATCTAAATACTTATATATACTATTATTAGTAATCACTTTATTAATAACAATAATTAGAATTAACTTACCTAAAAACTCACTTTATAATGAACAAGCAACTTCTTTTACAGGAACACTAATTAAATATGTAATAGCTGAAGATAAATTAACATTAACTCTTAAAAATAAAGAAAAAATACAAGCAACTTATTATTTTAAAACACTTAAAGAAAAAGAATATTTTCAAACTAATTTTAACTTAGGAGATAAAGTTAATATTAAAGGAGAGTTTACTCATCCTAAAGAAAATACTACTAAATATTTATTTAATTATCAAAAATATTTATATAATAAAAATATCTTTTATTTAGTATCTGTAAAATCTTATCAAAAAATATCTTCTTCCAAAAATATTATTTATTATCTAAAAAATAAAATTAATAAAAGACTAAGTATAAATCCTTATCTTTATACATTTATTATAGGAGATAAAAATTATCTAAGTTCAGATATAATATCTAGTTATCAAGAAATTGGTATTTCTCATTTGTTTGCTATTAGTGGGATGCATATAAGTTTATTATCAAGTATTATTTTAAAAATTTTACAAAAATTAAAATTATCAGAAAATAAAAGATATACTATGACAAGTTTATGTCTTTTACTATATTTATTATTAACAGATATTTCACCTTCTATCTTAAGAGGAGTTATCTTCTTTATCTTATTTTCGCTAAATAAAATTTATTACTTTTATATAAAACCCCTAAATATATATCTTCTTACTTTTATAATAGTTATTCTAATAAATCCCTTTTATATATTTGATATAGGATTTCAGTATTCTTTTTTAATAAGTTTTTATTTACTATATTTAAGTAATCTATTAAATTCTAATAAAAAGATTATTTCTTTATTAAAAGTATCTCTTATATCTTTTATAGTAAGTATTCCTCTAAGTATATATAATTTTTTTCAAATAAATGTTTTAAGTATAATATATAATTTGTTTTATGTTCCTTATATCAGTATAATTATTTTTCCCTTATCTCTTCTAACTTTTATTTTTCCCTTTATAAATCCCTTATATAAATTAAGTTTAAATTTATTAGAACAAACAGCTTTATTTTTAAGTAAATTTTCTTTAGGAAAATTTTATTTTTATAGATTTCCTTTTTATATTTATATTATTTATTTACTTCTAATATTTAGTAGTTTTTATTTATTAAAGAAAAAAAGAAATTATTATTCTTTTATAATTTTATTTATAATATTAAGTTTTCATTTATTTTACCCTCACCTTAACAAAGGTATAAGTATAGATATAATTGATGTAGGGCAAGGAGATAGCTTGTTGATATATTCTAATAAAGAAGCTATTTTAATTGATACGGGAGGCAAGAAAGAATTTAGTTCTAAATTGGGAAATAATAAAAAGAAAAATGCTTCTCTTAGTACTACTACAATTATTCCTCATTTAAAAAGTTTAGGTATAAAAAAACTGGATTATTTAATTTTGACACATGGAGATTATGATCATTTAGGAGAAGCTACTAAGTTAGTTTTAAAGTTCCCTATTAAAAATGTTATATTTAATAGGGGAGAATATAATGATTTAGAATTAACTCTTAAAAAAGTATTACAAAAAAAGAAGATTCCTTACTATAAAAATATAGAAGAAATAAATTTTAGTTTTGCTACTTTATTATTTTTAAATACTAATATCTATGCTAACGAAAATGATAATTCTAATGTAATATATTTTAATTATCAAAAATATCAATTTTTGTTTATGGGTGATGCCGGAAGTGCTAAAGAACAAGATATATTAGAAAAATATACTCTTAAAAATATAGATTTTTTTAAAGTAGGACATCATGGATCGACTACTTCCTCAAGTTATAACTTTATAAATATAATTAACCCAAAATATTCTTTTATATCTGTAGGGGAAGATAATAAATATGGACATCCTGCACCTAAGGTTTTAAAAACTTTAGCAACTTCTAAAATATATAGAACAGATCTTAATGGAACTATTGAAATAAAAATAAAGAATAATAGATATAAAATTATATCGTATTTTCCTTAATAAAATATAAGTTTATCTAGACAATCAACCTAATATTAGATAAAATAATTTTGGTGATATAAAATGAAAAAAGTAACTGATTTATATAGTTTAGATTCACTTGCTTTAACTCATTCTTTTCAAGATGCTTGCAGTAATAAAGAATTCAAAAATTATATTGCTACTTTAGATATAAATGATGAAGTTTTAATGAAATATACATCTAGTTTACAAGATAGTTTTGTAGAATATGAACAATGTAAAAAATGTAAAAGTTTAGATAAGTGTCTTAATAAAGTAAAAGGGTATCTTTATACTCCTAAAAAAGATGGAAATATTATTACTTTTTCTTATGTTGTTTGTGCTAAAAATTTACAAAAGATAAAAGAAAATGCTTATAAAGATAATTTAGAGTTATTTGAAATGCCTAAAGATATAAAAGAGGCAACTTTTCAAAATATATATAAAGATGATAAAGCTAGACTTCCTATAATTAAATATTTTAAAGAATTTATTAGTGCTTATTCGAAAGAAGATAAACCTAAAGGACTTTATTTAACTGGTTCTTTTGGAAGTGGTAAAACTTATTTAGTGGCTGCTTTATTTAATGAAATGGCTAAAAAAGGAGTACGAAGTATATTAATTTATTATCCAGAATTTTTAAGAAGTTTAAAAGCTTCTTTTCAATCAAATTATATAGAACGATTTAATACAATAAAAAAGATACCATTACTTTTATTAGATGATATTGGAGCAGAAAATTGTAGTAATTGGTCAAGAGATGAAGTATTAGGACCTCTTTTACAATACCGAATGGAAAATCATTTGCCTACTTTTTTTACTTCTAATTTAACATTAGAAGAGTTAGAAAAAAATCTTTCACTTACTTCATCAGGCGAAGATAAAATAAAAGCTAGGAGAATAATAGAGAGGATTAAGCAATTAACTACTACTTTAGAATTAGTTAGTAAAAATAGAAGAAATTAAATTGATTGCACAAACAAACTATTTATAGTATAATTCTTTTATAGAATATAGAAAATTTTGGAGGATAGAAAATGAGAAGGACAAATAAAGTATCTATAATATTTATTACTATAATGATAGTAGCAATCTTGGGTTTGACTTTAGCTTATGCCATGTTTTCAAAACAATTAACTATATCACAGTCAAATGCTACTATTAAAGGAAATCAATCTTTTAGCGTTAAGTTTTCAACTAATGCCACTAAAGTTGTTGATACCGATCCACTTAATGTTCAATTTACACACGGAGCTAGTGGTAGTTTATCAGCTGCTAAAATAGATAATAGTGGAACTAATCCTAAAATTACTAATTTAGGACTTACTTTAGATTATTATAATTCTTCTATGCAAGAAGTTGGAACATGTTATATCGATGCCTTATATGCTATAAATGATGGAGCCTTTGATGCTTATTTAAAAAGTATAAAAATAGATAATGTCAGTGGATATTCTAAACCAATAGTTTGTCTTCCAAAAGAAGGAGCTACCACAAGTTCAGTTGAAACAGCGTGCAGTAGTATTTCTGTAGCAGTTTATGTTCAAGGGGGAAGCTTATATCGTGGTATCAAAGTAACTTCTACAGGTATAACCCATGGAAATAGTGGAGATCCTTCTAGCTATAGTAGTTCTGGAAATTATACAGGAATAACGGGCTTTAAATTAGCAAAACCAGCATCAGCTGCTTCTTTTTCAAACAATTATATATCGATAAAATTTACAGGTTTAAATGCTAAAGCTTTAAGTGCCGATGGACCTTATGAAATAAAAGTTGGCGATATAACGTTAGAATATAGTACTCAAGATTCCTAAAATTATAAAGGTGTACACAAAAGAGTGTATGCTTTTATTTTGTAATAAAATAAACTTTATTGACAATTTAAATCCTAACCCTTAGAATATAACATTACATGAGGAGGCAAACATGAAATTAACAAATAATTATATATTACGGGGTAAATTTTTAATTATTATTTCCTTATTATTTTTTATATTAGCAACATATTTAATAATAATTAAAGAGAATAATAATTATTTAAATGTTTTTAATTTTGAGTATATTAATATAAAAGATATGGCTTCTACCTCCATTGCTTTAAAAACTACCAATACATCTTTATTAAATATATTTAAACCCATGGAACCTAAAGGCCATTTAATTGAAACTTCTCTTACGCCCTTATCACCTTCTACCCAAGAAGAAAAACAAATTTGGTATCTTCCCACAGAAATGGGAGTAGTATCTCAAAATCCAACCTATAATCATGTCGCCTTAGATATTTATAGCCCAAGAGGTATTCAAGAATATATATTTCCAGTAGCTAATGGAACAATATCAGGTATTTATACTGATAATGCTGGAGCCAAAATTGTTACTATTTCTCACTATATTAATGATAAATATTATACTTCACAATATGTACATTTATCTTCGTATGCTCCTGATTTATATGTAGGAAAAAATGTAACTATTAATGATTCTATAGGAAAAATGGGTGCAACAGGTATAGCAACAGGTGTACATCTTCATTTAGCTGTTCTTGATTGTAACTTATTTTCTAATCAAGATTTAAATTGCCAAAATATTAATAGTTTTTATAATTATGCTAATCAAAGATTAGCCCAAGGATACATTGGGTTAGGAACCATGATGTTTGTTCCTGGAAGTTGGAATAGTAGATAAAAAAATTTGCAATCTAAAATAATTAGTGATATATTTTTTTTAAGATAAAATAAATTATATACAATTATTTAGGGGGATATATGGATGAATTAAGAGAACAATTAATTAATCTTTTTACGAAAACAAATAAGCAATATACCCAAAAAGAATTAGAAAAATTATTTAATATTACCAAAAAAAATCAAAAAGCTTTTTATCAACTTTTATATACTTTAGAATTAGAAGGAAAAATCATACTTCTTAATAATATATATATGCGCCTACCTAATAATTTTTATTTAATAAAAGGAGTAATTCAACAATCTAATCGAGGAAATTATTTTATTAAATATAAAAAAGAAAATATTTTTATAGATAAAAAAAATTTAAATGGTGCTAAAGTTGGAGATACTGTATATTTAGAATTAATAAATACTCCTGAAAAAAATAATGCTAAAAAAGGTAAAGTTCAAAGAATAATAACATGTCCAACTTCTAGTTTAACTAATGAAAATTTTCTTGCCAAAGCTATTATAAATAAAAATAGTAAAAATAATAATTATTGGGTAAATATAAATAATACTATAATTTATTTTAAAAAGAATGACTTAAATGGAGCTTTTCCTGGCGATCTAGTAAATGTTTTAATTTATTATGAAAATAATAAGCCTCATGCTAAAGTAATTAATATTATTAAAAGAAAAACAGCTGAACATATATTTTTTTATCATAAAAATAAATGGATTCCCTTATCAACTGAACCCTTTCCAGTTACCCTAGTAGATAAAAAAACTTATCAAGAAAAAGATAAAATACTTGCTTATGTACCAACTACTACAACAAATGGAGTTTTTGAACTTAAGAAAATAAAAGACATTAAGATAGAACAAGAAAATATAAGAGAAAAAATAAAACTTTTAGCCCTTGAAAAAAACTTATCCTTTGAATTTAGCGATAAAATAAAAGAAGAAGTAAAAGCTTTACCAACCGAAATACCAAAAGAAGAAATAAAAAAACGTGTTGATCTTAGAAATCTTGAAACTTTTACTATTGATTCAAAAACAGCTAAAGATTTAGATGATGCCATATCCTTAGAAAAAATTGGAACTAATTATCGTTTATATGTACATATAGCAGATGTAAGTTATTATATTAAACCAGATATGGAACTTTTTAATGAAGCTTTAAAAAGAGGAACCAGTATCTATATTTCCGATATGGTAATACCTCAATTTCCAAAAGAAATATCAAATGGTATTTGTTCATTAAATCCACATGAAGATAAATTAACCAAAACATTAATAATTGATATAGATGAAACTGGTAAAGTTTTAGACTTTTCCTTAGTTAATGCTATTATAAATAGTAATTATAAAATGAATTATGATGATGTTGATAATGTAATTACTAATAAAGAAATAAAAGAAGACTATAAACCATTTACTAAAACTCTTTTACAAATGCAAGAACTATCCCTTTTATTAAGTGAAATGAGAAAAAAAAGAGGAGCTCTTGTATTTACTAAACAAGAATTAGAATTTAATGTTGATGAATTTGGAAATCCCATAGAAATTAAAGAAAGAGTATTTGGACCTGCTCATACTTTAATAGAAAATTTTATGCTTTTAACAAATCAAATATTAGCTGATTATGCATATTGGTTAGATATACCATATGTATATCGTAACCATGAAAATCCTACATTAATTGATCTTGCTAAATTAAATAAAAATTTGCAACAAAGTAGGTTTAGTTCTATCTTAAAAAAAATGAAAAGTTTAGACTCAATTAAAAGCTTTCAAAAGTTTTATAATAATTTATTAAATAAAAGTAATGAAAGTGAAAAGAAACTTTTATCTGAAATATTTATAAATTCATTATCTCGAGCTTATTATTTAGATAAAAATAAAGGTCACTTTGGTTTAGTTTTAGATAGATATGCAACATTTACTTCACCTATTAGAAGAGGAGCAGATTTATTAAATCATTTATTTTTATCCGAAGTATTAGAAAAAGGAGTAGAAACTGACTTATTAGAAAGTTTTAAAAAAAGACTAGAAAAAGTATGTATTAATTTATCTGAAAAACAAACAGAAGCCGATTATTTTGAAAAAGAAATAGATTGTTTATTATTAGAACAATATACTGAACCTTATAAAGATATGGAATTAACAGCTAAAATTCAATTCTTTATGGAAGATAGAATATCTATAAAGACTGATAATAATTTAACGGGGTTTATTATTTTAAATAATGATTACTATTTTGATAAATGTAACAATGTACTTATTAATAAAACAACTAATACTACTTATAGAATAGGTGATACATTAAAAGTTAAAATTAAAGATTTTGATCATAAAAAAGAAATTATTATATTTTCAATTTGTCATAAAAAAGAAAAATCACCTAAAGTTAAAATTGCCAAAAAGAAAAAACAATGCTATAATTAATTAAATACAAAGACAAAGGACATGATAAATTAAATCTATTTTTCTAGAGAGTTCAAGTTGGTGGAAATTGAATAAAATAATTAATTTATTACTACCTTTATAGTAGAGTTAATAAAATAACTCCGGATTTTTCCGTTATCATAATTAAGGTAATTTAAGGATGGTACCGTGTTTATAAACACTCCTATATAAAAATATAGGAGTGTTTTTAATAATATAAGGAGATGACAAACTATATGAAAATAGAAGTATTTATACAATCAGCAATAAAATTAACTAATAAAAAAATAATTTATTTTGATCCCTTTAAAATAATAAAAGAATATCATGATGCAGATTATATATTTATAACCCATGATCATTATGATCATTTTGATATTGAATCAATTAATAAAGTAATTAAAGAAAATACATTATTAATTGTACCTAAATGTTTAAAAGAAAAAATAAGTAAACTTACAAAAAATATTTTAGTAGTTGATTGTTTTAAAGAGTATAAAGTAGATGATATAATGTTTAGAACAATACCTGCTTATAATATTAATAAAAAGTTTCATCCTAAAGAAAAAGAATATGTTGGGTATAATATATTATTAGATGGAAAATATTATTATATTATGGGAGATACTGATGTTACTGATGATGCTTTAAATGTTAAGTGTGATGTTTGTTTTGTTCCTATAGGAGGAACTTATACTATGAATTTAGAAGAAGCTGTTAACTATATTAATAGTATAAAACCAAAGAAAGCTATACCAATCCATTATGGAAGTATAGTAGGAGATATTTCTTTGGGAGAAAAATTTAAAAATTTAGTTAGTAAGGATATAGAAGTAGAAATATATCTTAAGGAGGAAAAATAATGATAAATATTAAAGAAAATGAAAAATTAAGTGTAATGAATCACTCATGTGCTCATCTATTAGCTCAGGCTGTAAAACATTTGTATCCTGAGGCATTATTTTGGGTGGGACCAGTAATTGAAGAAGGCTTTTATTATGATATTGATTTAAATGGTGTTACCTTAACTGCTGAAGATTTAGCAAAAATAGAAAAAGAAATGAAAAAAATTGCTAAAGATGGTAAACGTATTATTAGAGAAGAAATAAGCAAAGAAGAAGCCTTAGAAAAATTTAAAAATGATCCTTATAAGATTGATTTAATTAATAGAATGAATGAAGAAGAACAAGTTATTTCTTGTTATACCCAGGGAGATTTTACAGATCTTTGTCGAGGACCTCATGTTAATACAGTAAAAGAATTAAAATATTTTAAATTATTAAAAGTAAGTGGTGCCTATTGGAAGGGAGACTCCAAAAATAAGATGCTTCAAAGAATATATGGTATCTGCTTTGACAATTCAGAAGATTTAGAAAATCATCTTAAGGAATTAGAAGAAGCTAAGTCAAGAGACCATAGAAAAATTGGTAAAGAACAAGAAATATTTATGACTCATGAATTAGTAGGGTCAGGAATGCCACTTTGGTTACCAAATGGAGCATTAATTAGAAAACAACTTGAAAATTATATTTATGAAAAAGAACAAGCTTTAGGCTATAAACATGTTTATACTCCATGTGTTGGAACAGTTGATTTATATAAAACATCTGGACACTGGGATCATTATAAAGAAAATATGTTTCCAATGATGAAAGTTGATGAAGAAGAATTTGTTTTACGACCTATGAATTGTCCTCATCATATGTTAATTTATAAAAATAAAATGCATTCTTATCGTGATTTACCAATAAGAATTGGCGAATTTGCTACTGATTTTAGATATGAAGCAAGTGGTGCAGTTAAAGGGTTAGAAAGAGTTCGTTGTATGTGTCAAAATGATGCTCATTTATTTGTAAGACCTGATCAAATAGGAGAAGAATTTAAAAAAGTAGTTAATTTAATATTAGATGTTTATAAAGATTTTGGCTTAACTAATTATAAATTTAGATTGTCTTTAAGGGATAAAGAAGATAAAGAAAAATACTTTGATGATGATGAAATGTGGAATCAAGCAGAAAATAAATTACGAGAAGTCCTTAATGAATTAGGTGTTCAATATTTTGAAGCTATTGGGGAAGCCGCTTTTTATGGACCAAAACTTGATGTTGAAGTAAAACCAGCTGTAGGACCAGAGGTAACTTTATCAACTTGTCAATTAGATTTTTTATTACCTAGAAGATTTGATTTGAATTATATTGATAATAAAGGAGAAAAACAAGTACCAGTAGTTATTCATAGAGCTATCTTTGGAACTTTTGATAGATTTACTGCATTCTTAATTGAAGAAACAAAAGGAGCTTTTCCAACTTGGCTTGCCCCAGTACAAGTAAAAATAATTCCTGTAAATCCAGAATTTCAAGGAGATTATGCAAAAGAAATATATGAAGAATTGTATTCTAATAAAATAAGAGTTGAAGTTGATGATCGCAATGAAAAATTAGCTTATCGTCTACGCGAAGCCCAAACAACAAAAGTTCCTTATACGTTAATTTTAGGAGATCAAGAAAAAATAGATAAAAAAATAAGTTATCGTCTATTTGGTAGTAAAGATACTGTAACTTTAGCCAAGGATGAATTTATTAAATTATTAAAAGAAGAAATAGCTTCCAAAAAAACAAAAAATTAATAAAAAAGTTAGAACAAGCAAAAAAATACTAGCCTTTTATTAAAAAATCATATATAATAATTTTAGATTTATAATACGAAGGAGGTATATGATGGATTATTATCGTAGAACAAGAACAATTGTTATAATAGTTATGACAATTGCTGTACTAGGATTATCGATAGGATTTGCCGTTTCTTCTAAAGAATTAAAAATTACTAATGGCTTAGTAAAAGTTGATACTTCTGATTATAATATAAATGTTAAATTATCATCATCTTATAGCTCTCTAGCAACAGCTACAATAGGACCTGCCGCATCACCAGCAGATTCTTATTATCGAAATCAAGCTGGAGCGATTATTGATAATAGCTTATTATCAATAAGAAATTTAAAAATAAGAATAAATTCAGTTAAAAAAGCAGTTAAAATAAATTATGTTTTTTATGCCCTTAATCAATCAAGATCAGAGGCATGTTTGACAGATATAATATTTTCAGGTCCAAAATATATAACTTGTACCGCCAAAAAAGGAACAACTCAATCACAAGTAGATACACTATGTTCTAAAATAAAAATAAATGTTTCAGTTAGTGATGAAGCAGGCCATGCAAAATCTACTTCTGTTACGGGAACAGCTAATCCTTTGCCAACTGGCTTATCTGGTTTATTATTGAAACCCACTAGCAGTTCAACAAACAATAAAAATTACCATACAATAACTGTGACCTTAGAATATAACGGTACCTCATCTTCAACAGTAAATGGAGATTTTACTGCTAATATAAGTGATTTTAGATTAAATTATCAATTAACATCTAATTATACTTCTTCTAGTGGAACATGTAGTTAAAGGAGGCAGAACTAATGGAACATAATCGAAATTCTAAACTTGTTGCTTTAATTTCTGTATTTATTGCCAGCATAGTTTTGACAATAGCTTTTGCGGCATTGACAAAAAATATGACTATTCAATCTCATATAAATGTAAATGCCGGGGGATTTAGTGTGAAATTTTCTTCATCTGCTACTAAACTTGAAGAAAATACAATTGTACCAAATGGAAGCCTTGGTAGCCCACTAAGTGCTACTATTAATAATAGTGGTACCTATCCAACACTTACTAATATTGGTGGAACTTTAAATGGAGAGGCAAATCCTTTTTTAGAATATACATTTTATGTTCTTAATGATGGGAGCGTAGATGCCTACTTAAAAAGTATAAACATAGCCCCTGTTTCTGGTTCTAGTTCACCTGTAGCTTGCGTTATAACTGGTACAACAGCAACAGCAGATGCTGGAAGAGTAGCTTCTGCTTGTACAAATATTGATTATACGGTTGCAGTCTATAATTCCAGTGGAACTCTTATTGCAATTGCAATTAGACATGCTAACACAGTGACTCTTCCATCGTCTGGAAATACCCCAGGATTTTATTTATTAAAAAGTAAAAGTGGGTCTACCTATAATTATCATAAAGTAGTAGTTACTATAAATTTAAACTATAATAATTTAGATAAATTACTTACAACTGGTGGAAATTATGATGTAAAATTTGGAGATGTTTCTTTGATATATGATTCAACGCTTTAAAAATGCATAAAACTTTAAGTTTTATAGATAAATATAAGGAGGTGATAAATTGGAAAAGGATAGAAGTTCAAAGATAATGGCTGTGGTTGCAATGTTTATAGCTGTAGTAGGTTTATCATTAGGTTTCGCTGCTTTCACTAGAACTTTAACAATTGAATCAACAGCATCAGTTAATCCAAGCGATACAACATTTAGTGTTAAATTATCTAGTAAAGCTACTGAAGTAGATGAGAGTACAGAAAGTATTACTCCAGCAGTAGTAGGTTCTGCAACAGGTGCAACTGAAGAGATTAGTATTAGTAATAGTGCTACTCCAACAATTTCTGGATTAGGAGCAACATTTACTAAGCCTAATTCATCAGTAACATATACATTTTATGCTGTAAATGATGGAGAATTTGATGCTTATTTAAAAAATATTAATATAGCAAATGTTGCATCTCAAGAAACAGCAGTATATTGTACAGCCGATGCAGAAACTGATGCTACAATGGTTGCTGAAGCTTGTAAAGGAATAGAAATGACCATAACTGTAGATGATGATGCAATAGCAACAGCTACAACTGAATTAACATCTTCTAAAACAGGTATTTCAGAGAAAAAAATTGTCAAACCAACAGAAACAAAAAGTAGCCATACTATTAAAGTTAAACTAGAATACAAAGAAAATAGTAAAATAGCAGATGGTAAATTTTCTGTAAAATTTGGTAATGTTTCTTTAGAATATAAATCACAAGACAAATAAAATAGGAGACAAATATGGAAAAAGATAGAAGTTCAAAAATAATGGCAGTACTTGCCATGCTTATAGCTATAGTAGGCTTATCATTAGGCTTTGCAGCTTTTACTAGAACCTTAACAATTGAATCAAAGGCAACAGTAAATACTGATTCTACTACTTTTAGTGTAAAATTGTCTAATTCCGAAAATAGTTTGGATGAATCAGAAGTAACTCCAACTACAAGTCCCTCAATAAGTGGACCACAAGGTAGTGCTGCTACTATTGAAAATGGTGGAGATACTCCCACAATATCTAACTTAAAAGCTACTTTCACAAATCCAGGACAAGAAGTAGTATATACTTTTTATGCTGTAAATGATGGTCAATTTGATGCTTATTTAAAAGAAATAACATTTGGGAATGCATCTATGGAAGGTGGTACTGTTGAATGTACTGCAGAAGATACTACATCAGCAGATATGGTAGCTGAAGCTTGCAAAGGAATAAAAATGACAGTTACAGTAGATAGCGCCCCAGTTGCCTCAACAACAATAGAAAATAATTCCCCACAACCAACAATTTCAGGATTTTCTATTGCTAAATCTGCTGATAAAGGTTTAACTTTAAGTAGTCATAAAGTTGAAGTTAAATTAGCTTATTTAGCTGAAAGCGCTGTAGCAGATGGTAAATTTTCTGTAAAATTTGGTAATGTTTCATTAAAATATAAGTCTACAGATAATTAAAAAAGAAAAATGACGACTTTAGTCATTTTTTTGTGCATATATTTTGTGAAATTTCCTTTTTTATAATTGACATGCTAAAATTCTAATAGTAAAATTAACTATATAATAGTATATCTATATATGGAGAATAGAGGGATACGATGAAACACAAAAAATTTAGAATTAAACTATCAAAAATTCAAGAAATAGTAAGTGCAATTATGATTGGTGTTATTATGCTTACTTTAGGATATTCTGCCTATGGACAACCATTATATGTAAATGATGTAGCACTTGATATAAGACCAGAAGAAGATATCCGAGTTAGTGGTGCAAGAGCAGAAGATTCTTATGGTGTAACAATAAGTAATCTTGATTATAATACAAAACAAATATACGGAGATAGTGACTTCAGCACACCTGGTCATACTGCTTGGATATATGCTACTGTTACCAATTATGGTAATGTAGATAAAGGTATCTACGCAATTAATCCAACTGGTGATGGTTATGATTTTACTGTAAATAGTGCTGATAGTTCTAAGATAAAAAAGCGTCTAAAACAAGGAGAATCAGTAACTATTTCTATGTTTCAACAAGCAGTTCATTCTAGTCCCGGTTCTTTTGCCATAAATTTTGATTTTCGCAATTTTTTTAATGTGGCTTATTCGGGGTTTAACTCTACTACAAATTATCCAGTAGAAGTTATGGAAGGTGATACATTAAAGGTAACCTTTAATCAAAGTGTAACTTCATCACAAATAACTATTTCTGGTTCTTATGGAACATCTTCATTAAGTGGTAATACATTAACTGTAACTAATGTTAAAAGTAATCTTAACATAAGTTATGGTTCTCATGAACTTTATGACACTATAGCCAAATTATCAAGAGGACCTGATTCAACAGGATATGCTCCTACTAATCCTGGATCATATGCTATAGCCGGCTATTCCCCAGGTGTATATACCCAAGCAATGTATGCCTCACAAACTTATCCAGTATATTACTATAAAGGTAAAGTTGATAATAATAATGTATTATTTGCAGGATTTTGTTGGAAAATAATAAGAACTACTGAAAATGGAGAAGTAAAATTAATTTATAATGGTATTCCTAATACTGACCCTAGTGCTGATCCTAGCGGTTCAACATATATGTGTGGTACAGGAAGAAGTGATAATATTGGCTCTGCAATGTTTAATACACCTGCCTATGGAATAGGTTCTGTCGGCTATAGGCGAAGTAGTTATATGCCTAGTTCAACAACAACCGCCTCTAATAAATATTATTATTATGCTACTAGTGCATGGTATGATTCTACTAATTCTAGTTATGCATTAATTTCTCCTAAATCAGTATTATTTTCTAATCGTACTCCAGGTGATGGCCAAGGTGAGTATACTTTCTATAGTACAAGTATGAACCCTCGTTCTACTGTAGTATATTATCAATATGCTAAAAATCTCGGCTCAAGTGCAAGCGCTACATCATATCATTATGCCTTATATAATGAACACACAATAGAAAATGTTAATTTTGGCACAGATTATGATTCTGTTGTTAAATCTACTCTGGATAGTTGGTACTCAAAGAATCTTTCTTCTTATGCAACATATATAGCAGATGTTCCTTATTATAATGATAGAACTGCTATAAATGGTCCTTTTGGTAGAACTAAAAAGACAACAGACTTTACTACTAAATTTCAAAGTTATGACTTTGTCTCCTCCTTTAAATGGTCGGATATTCTCTCCGTATTTTCATCGGAAAAATATAGTTATCTCAATATTTATTCCGCTGATAAGTTTACAAAAACAGCCTCGGGTACTCATGGCAATGGCAAACTCACGTACCCTATAGGACTGATTACTGCAGTTGAAGCTAAACTAGCTAGTGGTGATTCTAACAAAGATAGTCCAGTTGAAAATTATTTAGTAAGTGACTATGATTATTGGACTATGACACCTAGCTCCATGTATATAAAGTTAGCAAGCACAGGCTTTGACACTATAAACATGTTTGTTGTTGGATATAGTATGGGTGGTCCAGAGAGTGCATATCCTGGCAAACTAGCGATAAATATAACAGAAAGGCAAGTTGGCAGTAGCAACGCAATACGACCGGTTATTGCTTTAACTAAAGGTATTACTTATACTTCAGGAACTGGACGTTCTAATGAACCTTATGTTATAAAATCATAGTAATAAATGTCAAAAGATGTAAAGAAGTTAAAAAATAGATTAACTTCTTTACTTTTTTTTGTTTATTTAGTAATATATAGGTAAGTAGTGGTTGATAGTGGTGAAAAGTGGGGGATGCCTATGTTTATGGGTGAATATCATCATAGTATAGATGACAAAGGAAGATTAATAATTCCTGCCAAATTTCGTGAAGAATTAGGTGAAAAATTTGTTATTACCAGAGGTATTGAAAACTGTTTATTTGTTTATCCAATGCCAAATTGGAATAATATTACTCAAAAACTTGAGGCATTACCTTTTACGAAAAAAGATGCACGTCAATTTGTTCGCTTTTTTCTATCAGGAGCTACTAATGCAGAATTTGATAAACAAGGTCGAATTAATATAACACCACCCTTAATTAATTATGCAAAAATAGAAAAAGAATGTGTAATAATTGGAACTGGTGATCGACTTGAAATATGGTCTTTAGAAGACTGGAATAATTTTTTTGATTCTGCAAAAGACAATATGTCAGACATAGCCGAAAATTTATTTAATGAAAGTGTGAACCTATGACTGAAAAACATATAAGTGTATTATTAAATGAATCTATTTCCTCCCTAAATATAAAAGAAAATAGTATTATAGTTGATTGTACATTAGGCTATGGAGGACACAGTAGTAACATCTTAGAACGAATAAAAAAGGGGTTTTTATTCGCCTTTGACCAAGATGGTGAAGCAATTCGGCATAGTACCAATCGTTTAAAAACTATTGGTACTAACTTTACCATCATTAAAAGTAATTTTGTTAATTTAAAAGAAGAATTGGCTAAGAGAAATATCTTTAGTGTAGATGGTGTTTTATTTGATTTGGGAGTATCTTCTCCACAGCTCGATACTAAAGAAAGAGGATTTTCCTATCATGAAGATGCTAAATTAGATATGCGTATGGATAAAGAAGCTTCTTTAACTGCTTATGAAGTAGTTAATACTTATTCTAAAGAAAAATTAGCAACTATTATAAGAGAATATGGTGAAGAAAAATTTGCTAATAATATTGCTAAAAAAATCGTGGAAACTCGTATTAAAAAGCCAATAGAAACTACTAATGAATTGGTTGAAATTATAAAAACAGCTATTCCTCTAAAATTTAGATTAGATAAACATCCAGCTAGAAAAACTTTTCAAGCAATTAGAATAGAAGTAAATCATGAATTAGATGTTTTAAAACCAGCTTTAGAGCAAGCTTTATCTATTCTAAATGTAGGTGGTAGAGTAGCAGTAATTACTTTTCACTCATTAGAAGATCGTATAGTTAAAAAATATTTTAAAGAACAAACTGAAATTGATAAAAAAATTCAGGGAATGCCAAATATTCCTCTTGAATATTTACCAAATTTCAAATTAGTTATAAATAAAGCTATTACTCCAACTGAAGAGGAATTAAAAAATAATCCTCGCGCTAGAAGTGCTAAACTTAGAGTAATAGAAAGAATTAAATAGGAGGTGGTAATGTGAGAAAAGTAAAAAAACGATTAAAAATGTCTAAATTTGAACGCTTATTATATACTATGGCTCTTTTCTTACTTGTTATATCACCAATTTCTGTAGTTTTTTCTAAAGCTACTTTAGCAAAAATCAATTTTGAAGTAGAAAAACAGAAAAAAGAAATTGAAAAGCAAGAAAAAACTAATGAAAGTTTAACTATGACAATTGATGAACTTGCTTCCTTAACTAAAATTCAAGAAGTTGCAGAGGAACAGGGATTGAGTTATAATAATAATAATATTAAGACTATAACTGAAAATCAGTAGGAAGTGATTAATTTGAAAAAAACAAAAAAGAGAAATACTATCAAATATTCTAAAATGGTAATTTTATTTTCTCTTTTTTTGTTTGTCATAATGATTTTAAGAGTAATTCAATTAGGTCTTTCTACTAAAATAGATGGGATAAATTTACAAGAATTAGCTGCTAGTAGAACTACTAAAACAGAAATTATTCCCGCTCAAAGAGGAAATATTTATTCTGCTAATAATGATATTTTAGCTCAAAATGTTTCTTCTTATAAATTAATTGCATATTTAGATCCTAAAAGAACAACTAAAAAAAATAATCCTCAACATGTTGTAGATAAAGAAACAACAGCTGAAAAATTAGCTCCTATATTAGATATGGAAAAAGATGAAATATTAAAATATTTAAATAAAGAAAATGTTTATCAAACAGAGTTTGGTTCTCATGGAAAAGATTTAAATGAGATTACGAAAAATAAAATTGAAGAGCTTAAGTTACCAGGAATTGATTTTATAGAAAGTTTTAGAAGATATTATCCTAAGGGTGATTTTGCCTCTTACACCATAGGTTATGCTAAATCATCAGCTGAGGATAATGATAAAATTTCTGGAGAAATGGGAATTGAAAAATATTATGATAAAATACTAAAAGGTACTGATGGGTCTATTACTTATCAAAAAGATTTGCAAGGATATCGTATTGCGAATACTAATGTCATAGAAAAAGAAGCAACGCAAGGAAAAGATATATATTTAACTATTGACAGTAATATTCAATTTTTTGTTGAACAGGCTTTAAATAATTCTAATATTAATTTTAATTGGGATTGGTTTAATATTACTATTATTGATGCTAAAACAGCAGCTGTTTTAGCAACTTCAACTTCTCCTTCTTTTGATCCTAATATTAGAAATATTACTAATTATCTTGATATGATGATTTCTTCTCCTTATGAACCAGGTTCTACTATGAAAACATTTACTTATATGGCTGCTATGGAAAATGGTGTGTATGATGGTAATGAAACATATAAATCTGGTGTTTATGTTACAACTGATGGAACTGAAATAGGTGATTGGAATAGAAATGGTTGGGGAGTAATTTCTTTTGATAAGGGTTATGCTATGAGTAGTAACGTGGGAGTTATTAATATCATAAATAGACATATGAATAGTATGATGTTACGGCAATATTTTAAAAAATTAGGCTTTGGTAAGAAAACAGGAATTTCCCTACCTAATGAAATGCCTGGCAACCTAGAATTTAAATATGAAACAGAAATTTATAATGCTGGCTTTGGACAAGGTATTACAACTACCCCAATTCAAAATGTTCAAGCAATGACTCCTTTAACTAATGATGGAATTTTATTAAAACCATATATTGTTAAGAAAATAGTTGATCCAGAAACTGGTAAAGTAATTCTTGAAAATAAAAAAGAAGAAGATGAACGAGTTGCTTCTTCTACAACAGTTCAAAAAATGCTTCAATTAATGGATGATTGTGTTAATGGAATAGGTAATACTGGAAGTGGTTATCGTATTCCCAGTAAAGAATTAATTGGAAAAACTGGAACAGCTCAGATTGCTAATGAAAATGGGGGAGGATATTTAACAGGAACAGCTGATATTATTTCTTCTTTTGCCGGAATTTATCCTAAAAGTGATCCTCAAGTAATAATTTATGCTTCTGTAAAAAGACCTACTGGTGGTAGTCAAAAACCTATATCTGATGCTGTTAAAGAAATTGTTACTAATCTATCTAGATATTATGGTCATGAAAATACTAATGAAAATACAGTTAATATAACAGAATATAAAGTTCCAAGTTTTATAAATCAAAAAATAGATAAAGCTAAAACTACTTTAGAACATAATGGTATTAATTATGTAGTTTTAGGTTCAGGAAATAAAGTCATCAAACAAACTCCATCTAAAGGAGATATTATTACTTCTGAAGATACTATCTATTTAATTACTAATGATTCTTCACTAAAAGTTCCTAACGTTAAAGGGTTATCTTCAAAACTTGCAAAAAATCTTCTTGAAAATTTGGGCTTAAAGGTTAATTTAGATGGTGTAGGTTATGTAACAGAACAATCAATAAGTGAAAATACTCCTATTACCGAAGGATTAGAAATTACTTTAAAACTATCTCCAAAATTCTAATAAAAGGAGAAATTAAAGATGCATAAAAAGATTTTAATTGGATTAGAACTTATAATTATTTTAGTAGCAGCATTTATATATATAACTTATAAAGCAATTCCTGAATATGAATCCACTTTAGGTAGTAGTGATACTCTAATAAATACAAAAAATTTCCAAGATATTATTGAATTTAAGCTTAATAATCTTAATTTTGCTATTATAATAAATAAAAAGAATAAAATTAGTAATATTTTATTTTTTGACAGTTCAGCTATTATTTTATATAATCAAAATATAGAAAATTTAACAATTTCTAAAGGTATTAGTAAAATAATGAATATTTTAAATAATAATAATTATTTAGAACCTAATTTTACTTTAAATTTAATTAATTATAATAATAAATCTTATAATGAAGTGAAATATTTAGTAACTAATTATTTTACTACTAATAATTTTCAAATAAATATAAGTGAAAGTAATTCCTCTCTTCAAAAGAAAGCTAAACAATTAAATATTGAAGAAGCTGAAAATACTACTGAGTTACTTACGTTACTTGATTTTTATTCTAAAGATTTAATTAAAAATTATACTAGTAAAAATTCATCTAAGAATGAAATTAGTTTACCTAAAGATATGGCATTAATATATGCTAATAATGTATATTCAAAGTTAGAAGATTATATTACTAGTAATAATATTGATAATTTACAAATTACTGATACTATATTACCTATTAATTTAATTCCTGCTGATGAAAATGGAAAGTATTATCCCTCTTCTGATAGTTGGTATTATGTATTAGATAAGAAAATATATGCTTATATAAAATTTTCTTGTGAAAGTTCAACATGTTCATACTGTTATAATGGCAATATTAATTTAGTTAAAGAAGGTGAATGTTCATGAAAAAGTCTTTTAATATTAAAAATAGTATCATAATTATTTTATGTTTTACAATAATATGTATGGGAATAGGTTTCGCTGTTTTATCTATAAAATTAGAAAAACTTACCAATACTAAACAATTTTTTGATGTTTCATTTGATAGAGTAAAAGAAGAAACATCAGTAAAAGGTGGAACAGAAAATCCCACAGCTACTACTAATATTACTAATAATGGTAAAGAAATAAAAATAAGTTTTAATTTAAATAATGTAAGAGATGAACTTGCCTATACTATTTATATAAAAAATAATGGTACATTACCTGCCAAAATTTATGCTTTAAAAGAAACACCTGATTATACTAATGATAAAACTGCTCTTAGTAATATTGAACCAGTTTCTATAACTCATAATGATATTACAGGAAGAATTATAAATCCTAATGAAGAAATTGAATTAAAAGTTATTGCTTTATATAATCCTACCAATAAACAATTATCTTCAAATTTAAAAAAACAAATTAACTATGAATTGCACTTAATTACTGCTTCTCCCAAAGATTAATTTCTAATATATACAAAGTTTACATTTTTGCTTTACCATTTATTGACACATATATATTTATTATGATAAAATTTATTCTAGGAGAATTTAATATGAACGAGGAAAAAATTAATAGATTAAAAAAAGTAAAATACATTAGTCTAATAGTGATTTTAGCTTTAATTTTAATTGATATTGGTATATATTTTTCTTATATTAGCAATCCCAATTATATTTTTTCAACAGTAATTAACAAAGCAGCAACAGAAGCAAAAAATATTTTTACTACTTCTCCTACAGCCAATTTAAAAAATTACAGTTTAACATCAAATATTAGTATAAAAGTAAATAATATCAATGATAATCCTGAATTAAGTGCTTTTTATGATAAACTTAACAAACTTAATACTAATATAAGTATAAAACAAGATACTACTACTCAAACTGCTTTATATGAATTGACTTCTAAATTAAATGAAGAATCTTTGTTTGAAGGAAAATATTTAATAAAGGATGCTACTGGCTATTATTTTATAAAAGATTATTTAAAAACTTATATAAATAGTGGCAATAATAATTATTTTGAAACACTAAGTAATACAACTACTCAAGATAATATGCTTTATTTATATGATGCTTTTATAAAATATAGCATAGCTAGTTTGAAAAAAGATTATTTTAAAGAAAAAAAAGAAAAAATTAATACTGAACAAGGAACTAAAAACTTAAATAAAATAAGTTTAGAATTGGATAATAAAAAAATAATCGAAATATTAAATAGTGTTATAAGTAAATTAAAAAAAGATGAAAAAGCCAATAGTATCTTAACAAATATGAATGAAGATTTTTCAAAATATAAATTAAAAAAAGATACTAATATAATTTCTTCTGATGATAAAATTACTATTAATATTTATACATCTTTATTACAATGTAAACCTGTTAAATTTGAATTACTAGTTAATTCTTCTAATATTGAAAATTATGAATCTAAAATAACCTATGAAAAAGTTGCTGATAAAGGAATTGTTTATATTATAAAAAATAATAATGTTCAAAATATATTAAATATAGAAAAAAAGACAGCCACTAATTACAATATTGAAATACTTGATAATAAAAATAAAAGTATAGGCAATATCGAATTTAACAAAGATAAAAACAATACTAATTTATCCGTTTATTCAACAAGTCAAGAAAATCGTTTTGAATTAAGATATTCTTCTAAAAAAAATAATAATTCAACTGAAGTAAATTCAACTATCACTTTTAAATTAACTAGTGGAGAAATAAATTTAGCTGATTTTGATATAAATATAAATACAAATATTAGTGATGATGTATCAATAACAGAAGATGTAACTACGGCTGTATTAAAAAATTCATTAACTGCCGAAGAACAAGCAAATTTACAAACTATTATTTTAAATATATTATATAAATTATTAATGTAGAGGTTGCATATGAAAAAAAATAAGAAAAAGGAACAAACACAAAAAAATATATTATTAATAATTTTTACAAGTTTACTTATCTTAACTATAATTCTATTAGTTTTAGTAATATATAAAAATAATGAATATAAGAAAATTAAAAGAAGTAATATCTCGATTCCGATATTAGAAACTAATACTAGTAATGAGTTAAGTATAGCTATAAAAGAATTAAAAGGAAATGAATATATATTTAAAATAAAAAATTATAAAGATAATAAAATAAATGATAAAGAAATTTTATATAATATAGAAATTGAAAATAATAGTAAAACAAAAATTAAATTATACAAAAATGATTCTAATAAAGATTTAATAAATTCTAAACAAGAAAAAGTAATTATAAAAGATAATAAACTTCAAAAAAATACAAAAGATGAAGATGAATATAAAATTGTACTTTCCAGTAAAAATAATATAACTGATAAAGATACAATCAAAATAATAATATATAGTTGAGTAAGAAGGAGAAGAAATATGATTGATTTTGAAAATGATAAAATTACAATATTAAAAAATAATGAAGAAAAAGAATGTGATATAATTTTCACATTTGATTCTGAAGATACTGGAAAATCTTATATAGGATTTACTGATAATTCTATTGCTAAAAATGGTAGGAAAAATATATATGTAAAATCGTATAATCCACTTAATGACACAGAATTACAAGATATTACTGATCCAGCAGAACTTGAAATGATTGGTGATGTTTTAAAACAAATAGAAAAAGATAGTAGGGGGAAAATTTAAATGAACACAAGATTAAATGAATTTGAAGCTTTATTAGACCAAGCAAGAAGAGAATTAGAACATTTAAATAATGAAAAAGATGAACTTCGAAGAGTAGAAAGAGATATGAGTCGTGAAAATTATCAAAGAGAAGAAGCCACTATTAATAGACATATTTCCGAAGAAGAAGCAAATATTGCTAGATACTCATCTTTCATAGAAAATTATAATAATGCTACTAATTTAATTAATGATTTAAGAAATTTACATGATTTATATGATAATGAAAGAGATCAACAGATTAGAAATGAAATCAATACTGAAATAACAGCTAAAGAACGAGAATTACAAGAAGCTATGCGAGGTATGCCTCCAGAATTAGGTGATGAAGTTAGAAATAATATTTTAAATCAAACAACTGCACCAACTCCTGATATAAGTGATTCAGATAGAATAGATATTACTTTACCAACCGATGAAGATACAGTTGATATAACACCTCCAACTGATATAGATATAGATACAATAGATACTACAACATCAACTATAAATAATGAAGGAATTAATTTTAGAAGAATTGAAGACTTATTAGATCAAGCAAGAAGAGAATTAGATCATTTAAATAATGAAAAAGATGAACTTCGAAGAGTAGAAAGAGATATGAGTCGTGAAAATTATCAAAGAGAAGAAGCCACTATTAATAGACATATTTCCGAAGAAGAAGCAAATATTGCTAGATACTCATCTTTCATAGAAAATTATAATAATGCTACTAATTTAATTAATGATTTAAGAAATTTACATGATTTATATGATAATGAAAGAGATCAACAGATTAGAAATGAAATCAATACTGAAATAACAGCTAAAGAACGAGAATTACAAGAAGCTATGCGAGGTATGCCTCCAGAATTAGGTGATGAAGTTAGAAATAATATTTTAAATCAAACAACTGCACCAACTCCTGATATAAGTGATCCAGATACAATAGATATTACTTTACCAACCGATGAAGATACAGTTGATATAACACTTCCAACTGTTGGAGACGATGAAGACACAATAGATATAACACCTCCGACTGTTGGAGATGATGAAGACACAATAGATATAACACCTCCGACTGTTGGAGATGATGAAGACACAATAGATATAACACCTCCGACTGT
>CANRGD010000011.1 GCA_947630105.1 uncultured Bacilli bacterium
TTTTACTATTTCTACCAATTTAGTCTTACAAATACTATTTAGTTCTATTTTCTGAAATTTAACTTTTCATTTGAGCTAATGTGTAATTTTTACAACTGAGAATTATCTTTTTAATTCAACGTTTTTATACTCTAAATTTTGTTAGAGATATTTAGTTCAGGAATTTAAATGTTTTTATTTATTTAAAAAAGTAAAGATTTTTTTAGTAAAATTTTGTACAATATTGATATGGTGATTTAATATGTATTTAAAAATAAATAATAAAAAAGTTGAGATAATTGAGTATACAAAATTTTGGGAAAAATTTAAGAGCTTAAAATTCAATTTAAAATTACTTGATTATGGAATTAAAATTTGTAATAAAAGAGGTATTAATACATATTTCTTCTGTCAAAATGTAGATATTATTTTTACTGATAAAAATGATATAATTAAATATATTTATAGTGATGTTTGTAGTGAAAGAAGTATCATTAAAGTTAAAAAGTATAATATTTATATTTTTCCTTTACATATAGCAAATTATTTTAATATTGGAGATAAAATAAAAATAAGATTATAGAATCTTATTTAGTAATATCTTTAAAAATAATTGTTTTTTCAACTATGCGTTTAACATTATCTTCGGTAAAGGGTTTTTCTAGCATATCTACTATACTATATTTAAAAGCCCTATCAATTGTTTCTTTAGATGAATCACCTGATATTATTGAAACAGGGATTATATCTAATAAATTATTTTCTTGCATATAATCAAGGACTGCAAAGCCATCTACTTTAGGCATATTTAAATCTAAAAGAATTGAAATTATATTATTATTATCTTTATTAGCTTTAATAATATTTAAAGCTTCTTCTCCGTCTTTTGCAGTGCCTACATTATATGTTGAAGCAAAAATTTTTTTGACAAAATTTCTAACTATATTTGAATCATCAATTACCAAAATCGTTTTTTTAGAAAATTGAGCTGGTAAGAAAGAAGTTTCTTTAGTAAGTTCTTTTTGAGTAGGTTGAGAATTAATGTTTAAATATTCTTTTACAATCTTACAAGCCTTTTCAACTTCTGCTTTTAAAGATGAAATATTTTGAGTTAAATAATAGATATCTCCCACTTTACTTTTTTCTTCATGCTGTAAAGCATGAGCTTCTAAATTTTCAAAACCAAAGTTTTTAGCATCACTTTTTAAAGAATGAGCATAAATTGTGTAATTGTGAAAATCTTTTTCATTTAAATAATTTTCTAGTTTTTCTAACTTTTCTGTTATACTATATAAAAATTCTCCAATATTTATTCTATAAGTATTCATATCACCAAAAATTTCTAAACTTTTATCAATATTTACACCATGATTTTGCAAAAAAATTTTATCTTTCACATTCATCACCTCAATATTTAAGATATGTATTCTATTAATTTTTCTTATATCATTTTAACTAAAAAAAAGCAAGATATTTTGACATTTATCTTACTCTTTCATTGTAAATTATTGGAAACTCCCAACCTTTTTTTATGTACTTATACTTTAAATTTCCAAGAGTTGTAGATTCTAATTTTCTTTTGGCATGACATATAATATAATGTTGCCACTCATCTATAGATTCATAAAAAGCAAAATCTTTTTGAGATATATTATCACTTAGAGCAATTATAAAATCAATATTTTCTTGAGAGGCTTTATCAATAATAAGTTCTGTTGCTTCACAAGGCATAAAACCGATAAGTAAATCGACGTTAGAAAGATTGGTAGTAGATGTAAAGGGTTCTTTTTTTAATTCTAAATTAGGAAGATGAAAATTTTTAGTTATTAACCGTGGATCATAAACTGTTATGGTTCCTTTTTTTTGACGTAAGGCTATTTTTTTAGCTATACTAGGAATAACTCCTCCTCCTATTTCAACTATATTTTTATCTAAACTATGAATCTTTTCAATATAATCAACAAAGAAATCATATATATTATCTTTAGGATTTATAATATCTAAAATATCATATATTTGATTTAAAAGATTAGGTATATATTTTAATTTATATGGAGAATAGATACTTTTAATTAATATTTCTAATTCATAATCATCATAAAAACTTTTATTTTTACTAATAAATTCTTTTACTAAAGTTATTTGATGTTTAGTTAAATACAACTCTTTTTCCATATAAATCATTCTTTCTATATATTATAGTATATTAATCTTTAAAATCAAAATAGAAATCTAATATTCTTACTTGATCGCCTTCTTTAGCTCCCAGTTGACGTAGTTTATCATCAATTCCCATTCGACGGATTTTTTTGGCAAAGCGATAAATTGCTTCTTCAGATGAAAATTTTGTCATTTTAAATATTCGTTCAATTTCTTTACCAGAAATTACCCAAATATCATCTTCTTTGGTAATAATATAGGGTTCTTCTTTTTTGAATTTATATAAAATGTGACTTTCAATTTGACTATCATCATAAAGAGGATTTGTAGGTATTTTATCAAGCATATCTGCTAAATAATCAATAACTTTTTGTAAACCTTTATTAGTGGCTGCACTTACTTCAAATATTTCCACAGAAACTTTTTTTCTAAATTTAGCTAAATTTTCTTTAGCAGAAGGCAAATCCATTTTATTAGCAATTATTATTTGTGGCTTAGCTAATAATTTTTCATTAAATTCGGCTAATTCTTTATTAATTAGAACATAATCTTCGTAAGGATCTCTTTCTTCGCTTCCACTCATATCTAGTACATGTGCTATTATTCTTGTTCTTTCAATATGGCGCAAAAATTTATCTCCCAAGCCTTCTCCCTTGGAAGCTCCTTCGATAAGTCCTGGCAAATCAGCCATGACAAAACTTCTATTATTAGAAGCTCTTACTACACCTAAATTGGGATTTAAAGTTGTAAAATGATAAGCGGCTATTTTAGGTTTAGATTTAGACACACAAGAAATAATAGTACTTTTACCAACACTTGGTAAGCCTACCAACCCAACATCTGCTAACATTTTTACTTCAACTTTTAAATGTTTTTTTTCTCCTTCTTCTCCATTTTCAGAATAATTAGGAGCTGTATTTGTTTGAGTTTTGAAGGCTGTGTTTCCTCGACCACCTCGACCACCTCGAGCTATAATTTCTTCTTGATTTTTTTTAGATAAATCAGCGATTATTAACCCAGTATCAAGATCTGTTACTACTGTTCCTAGTGGTACTTTGACTATCAAGTCAGGTGATGAGGCTCCATGTTGATTTTTTCCTCGACCATTTTCCCCTTTCTTTCCTTTTATAATTTTTTGATAACGTAAATCTAATAAAGTATGAAGACCTTCATCAACTTTAAAAATTATATTAGCTCCATGGCCACCATTGCCACCATAAGGGCCACCCATAGCTACATATTTTTCACGGCGAAATGCAGTACATCCATCACCACCATTGCCGGCTTCAACTTTAATTTCGACTTCATCAACAAACATTTTTAGTCAACCCTTTCTACCATGTATTTTAACAAATAATTATTATACTGTCCAATTTTCTATCTTCTTTTTAAAGTTTAGTTTTAGTTAAAGAAAAATGTACTTAGAATTTTTATAAAAAATGTAGCTATTTAAATTAAAACTAACTTCTATTTTCTTGTTTCTTTGTAAAAGATATTTGTTTTAACAATTTTTGATTTATAAAATTATATAACCATATAATAATTTCTTTATTAGATTGTTTTTGTAATGTAATAAAATCTATACCAAATTCATTATCAACAAAAATTGGCATATCAAAAATATCTTCTTTTATGCTATACCAAACAATATTTTTGTGTTTAATAAAACTAATAATATTTAACATGCTATGCCCAAATTGTTGATAAAAAAATTCTCTTTCTTGATCATCTTTAAAATATGGATATAATTTTTCAATTAATGTTTCAAAATTACTATATGTTTCTAAAGAATTACTTAATTCATATAATTTAGAATTTGTGTAAGTTATTAAAGCAGTTAAATATGTTTCAAGTATTTCTTCTTCTGAATAATTAGACAAATTTGTTGTATCAATTTTTAAAGACATTAATCTAAATATTTTATAATATATGTCATGAGATTTAGTATACATAATTTTTTCCTTTCATTAGTTAGAAAAAGAGCCTCATGGCTCTTTATTATTGTTCTACTTTGTAAACTGAAGCTTGTTTTCTATCTCTTCCTAAACGTTCAAATTTTACTATTCCATCAATTGTAGAATATAATGTATCATCGTTACCACGACGTACATTGGTTCCAGGGAATACTTTTGTTCCACGTTGACGATATATAATAGAACCAGCTGTTATAAATTCACCATCTGCTGCTTTGGCACCTAATCTACGTCCTGCAGAATCACGACCATTAGATGTAGATCCTTGCCCTTTATGATGAGCAAATAATTGGATATCTAATTTTAAAAATTTCATAATTCTCCTCCTTACTTAACTTCAATGTTTTTTTTGTAATTCTTTTCTAATTCTTGTAAAAGACTAACCATATTAGTAATTAACTTTTGAGTAGTAACATCTGATTTAATGTTAATAATTTCTACTTTATCTTTGTTAATTTTATAACTTAGACTTGTTTTATCAAGAGCTAAAAGACCATTAATTGTTGTTATAACAATACTACTAACAGCACTACATACTATATCTTTTCCATAATCATCATAAAGAGCATGACCGGAAAGTGATATTTTATTATATAAGTTATCTTTTTTAGTAGTCTTAACTTTAATCATTAGGCACTAATTTTTGTTATTTTTACTCTTGTATAAGGTTGTCTATGCCCTTGTTTCTTACGGTTAGATCTGTCTTTAGATTTGTATTTAAATACAGTTATTTTTCTTTGTTTTCCGTTTTTGATAACTTCACCTTCAACGGTAACATTAGTAAGATAAGGACTTCCTATTTTACTGTTTAACATAAGTACTTGGTCAAAATTTACAGTATCACCTACTTCGGCATTTAATTTTTCAACATAAATTTCACTGCCTTCAGTAACATAATATTGTTTTCCACCAACTTTAATTACAGCATTCATTATAATACCTCCTTTTTTAACTTAAGACTCGCTCTTAAGGTACAAGAATCTTGTTTTTACCTTTTCAATGCGGTTTGAGCATGAGGCGTCAAACAGTTAGATTATATCATATACAATTCTTGATGTCAAATTTTAAAAAAGGAATAAATTTTAAATTATATCTTTTATATTTTATAATTAGAATTTAACCCTTCTATAAGAGCATTAAATTCATCTTCAGTTAAAATACTATTTTCTACAACATCTTTTATTCTTATTATATTATTATTTGAATAAGCTCTTTTTACTTTATTTTTAGAGATTAATATTCCATTAATGTTATAAGTAAGGGTTTTGTTTTCAAAAGGAGCTAAATTATCTAAAGTTATTTCTTTATTATTAATATCTGCAGCTAAATAATTGACATAGTTAAATATATATTCACTGGAAATAGGTTCTTCCAATGCTTTAATTAACTTAGCTGTGGTTGAGAATTCTTCACCAATTAGTTTATATACAACTATATTATTCCAGCTTGTTAAATCAAAATTTAATAAAGCTAAATTTTCTAGTAAATTTTTTTCATATCCTAATTCTAATATTCTATCTATTTTCTTTGTTAAATTGGCGCTAGCTAAAAATTCATATTCAGAAGTATTTTTTAAACTATCAATTAAATTATAGGAATTTAAAATAGCTAAATTACTAGTAAATAAGTCTGTAGGAGTTAAAAGAATTTGAGGATTTTTAGTTAATAATCTAGTATTTAATTGATTATCTTTTAATGCTTTAATATTTTTTATTAATACTGGATACATACTTTCATTATAATTTTTATTTAAAATAGATATGTTATGTAAAAGGAATTCTACAGTTATAATATTATTTTTAATTAATAAAGAAATTGTTTCTAATATTTCTTTACTAGAATTCATAATTATATATTTTATTATTTGTTTATCAGTTATATTATACTCAGTTATTATTTGAAGAAAATATTCTAATTCTGATAATTCTATTGTAGGGCATTTAATATCTAATTCATCATAATTTAATTTATATTTATTAAATAAAATTTTTATTTGATTATTATAATCTTCTGATAAATGATTATACTCATCAGATATAGCTAACCAATATGGTAAATTATGATTGTAAATATTTATTAAAAGTTCTTTTTTCAAAGTAGGATTGGAGATTAATTTAATTAATGATGATACATCGCTTATTTCTTTTTTTGCTAGAAGGGGCAAAAATTTTTGCTCAAATTCCTCATATTTCTTTATTTCTTTTTTTATTTTTGAATTATGAGATTTAATTTTTTTAGTTTCATCTAAATAGTATGCTTCAATGGATAGAGTAACTTTTTTAATATTATTTATATAAAACATATCTTTCATACTATTAGTATAGATTCTATTTTTTGATTTTTTAATTGATTTTTCTCCATATTTTTCTTCAAATTCTGAAAAGTGCTCTTCTATTATTTCTTTAGTATCTTGCATTGATTTTATGGTTTCTACTAAAAATAATATTTTTAATACATTTTCATAATCTTCAACTAATAACTCATTTAGACCAGCAATATCATTTTCTTTACATAATTTTTTATAAAGTTTAGAAATATCTTTTTCATATTTTTTATTTTTTAAACTTACAGGACTTTTTTTATCGAAGTCCAAAAAATAATTTATTGTATAAATAGCTAATTTATATTTTTCTGTTTCTAAGTCAAATAAAGATTTACAAGCAGTTATTATTCTTTTTACTTTTTCAAATTCTAAATTATTACTACAAAGAAATGCTATCACTAAATCACAAAAATCAACATTAATTATACCATTAATAGAGTTAAGTTTATTAGTAGATATAAATTCCTGAATAAAATCTAATTTAGGAGATTGACTTAGAAACTGATGTGATAGATATTCTTTTTCTTGCTTTATTTTTTCTAAAAAACTATTCATTGTCTTCACCAACTTTAATTAAAGTTTTATTTTTACTTGATTGTAATAAAATATTATATAATTCTTCTTTATAGTGTCTATTTTCTGCAATAAATTCTTCATTATCAAGTGATTGTTTTAATCTATCTTCTTGATTTCTAAATTCATTAATTCTATTTATTAAATTTAATTTATAACCTTTATCATTATCAGATTTCTTTATAAACATAGTAATTATAGCATAGGCATTTTTACCAATACGTTTAAAAACAACTCGAGTTTGATAATCTTTTACTTGACTTACACCAACTAAATCATTGTGATTATTAAAATGTTTAAGATTTTTAAAGGTTCCATCTATGATAGAATCTAATAATATTTTTAAGCTTGAATAAAATTCTTGACTAATATAATTTATTTCTTCTAAGGCTCTAATATTTCCTCCACTAGTAGTGGTAAAAATTAACTCATTTACAGTTTTTTCATTAACAGTAACTGAAGGTTCTTTTTTATTTTGAATCAAATTAATAAGTTTAATTTTTTCATTGTCTAAAGTTATCTGTGTTTTAAATTCTTCTAAATCGGCGGCAGAAATATCTTCTTTAAAATAATTTATAATTTGATAATTTTCATTTATATCTTTTAAAAATCTTAATTTAATTCCTCTTATAACTTCATTATAGGTATAATCTGTTTTAGATGGTAAAATATCTTTTATCTTTTCATACAAATCTGGTGAGTTTATTAATTTTTTTAAATTTTGATAATAAAAATCTATATCTTCTTCCAAAATAGAAGTACTTTCTTCAGTTATACTTGGATAATCAGCAGTTACAATAGTAGGACTAGTAGGTAGTTCATCTTTTTTGATATCACTAGCGATATTATTTATATCTCCTAATTTTATTTTTTCAATTTCAGCTTTCATAGTTGATGCTTTTCTTTGATTTTGTTCAATTTCTGTTATAATATCTTCAATTGACATTGTTGAAAAATCAGTTATTTTATTAATTCTCATATTATTACTCATTCCTCTCATTTTTTATATAAAAATAGTAAAATATTTGAAACTATCACCTCATAAATTGTTGTAGATTATATCATAAATTACATAAAAAGTCAATTTTTTCTTCTTAGCTAAAAAAAGCAAGAGATAATTATTATAAATCTTTTGCATTATTTAACTAGCTTTTTTAAATTGTCTTATTTTGTTATAATATAATTAAAGGTGATAATATGATTGATTTAGATAAATATTATTTAGGATTAATTTTACTTAATCCTTTTGTTTATAATAAAAAAAGGCAGTTAAGGTACTATCAAGGTGTTAATTGGGATCCTTTTTGTTCAATGGAACCTAGTTATGGAATGTTTGTTGGTCTTATTACAATTTTAAAAAAAGATGAGGAGACATTTTATGATGAAATATATTCTAGATTTGATAAAGAAGTAGCTTATCATATTGGGGAAACTAATAAATATGGAATATTTTTAGCACATGTTAAAAATATTAAGAAATGTTTTCCAAATTTTGTACCTACAATATATGAGCTTGATGAATTAATTGCTGAAGATGCACTAGAAAAAATGTTAACGGCTCCTTATTATATATGTAAAGACTCTAATGAGTATAGTATAGTATTACTAGATGAGGAAGATGAAAATGTACTAAAAGTTAGAGAAGAATATTACCAAAAATTATTAAAATTAAAAAAATAAAACTTATTTTTAAGAAATATTAATAAATATTAAATTTTATTAGTAAATTTTTTAGCCCTTCATAAATATCTTCATAGGCTCTTTCAAAATCGCCCGTATACCATGGGTCTTTAATATTTCTATTTAATAATTTACTAATTTTATTTTCTTTATCTTGACCAAATATATTTAACATATCCGTTATATTATTATCATCCATACCAATAAAATAGTCATATTTAAAATAATCACTTTTTTCTAATCGTTTAGCATGATGAGTGGAAAAATTAATTTGCTTTTCAGCTAAAAGTTTTTTTATGGGAGGATAAAGATCATTTCCCTCTTCTTCATATGAAGTTGCCCTAGAAGTAATAAGAAAGTTTTTTTCTAAATTTCTTTTGTGAAGTAAATCTTTCAATATAAATTCAGCTAAAGGAGACCTACAAATATTTCCTAAGCAAACAAAACATATTTTATACATTTATTAAATTCTCCTCTTTTATTTCTTTTAAATCAGCATCTAATATAGAATATAAAAAACACTCAACCTTTTTATTTGTTTTTTGCTTTATATATTCTCTATAGCCATTTAATTGTTTTATATATGCTGCATCTGTAATATTTTTTAATTTATAATCAATTATAAGCATTTTATCAGGTCGTTCAATTAATAAATCTATTATTCCATGAGCAGTAACATTATCTTGTAAAAATAAAAATTCATATTCTTTATACATAGGATAATTTATATTTTCTTTTATAATAGGTAGCTGTAAAAATTGTTTTATTTTTTCTTTTAAGTGCTCATCTAAAGCAAATAAATCTAATTTTGGATTTTTAAAATCAAGTTGTTCTAAAATACTATGAACTTTAGTTCCAATATTTAATAAAGCTTGTTCATCTTTAGTAACTAAATGTAATTCTTCTTTAGAATAATGAGCTTCTTCAATTTTCATTGATTCTATATTTAAAACTTTAGTAACTATAGTAGAAGCATCTTTTTTTAAAGTAAGTTCTTTATTTATATTTAAATAATTTTTACTAGCTGTCATAAGAGGCTTTTTTATAAAAGGTAAAATAGTACTATAAATACTTTTTATAATAGATAAAAAACTATTATATTTTAATCTTTCTTCTTTAGAAACAAATCCTGTTTCTAGAGGTTCTTCTTGTTCTGGAAAAACCATTATTAATTGTTCTTTGGCTCTAGTTAAGGCAACATAAAATAGCCTTATTTTTTCAGATATTTCTTCTTTTTTAGTAGTATATTTCAAAAGAGTTTTTACGATTGTATCTTTATAGTAATTATTTACTATAGGAATAACTAACCCATAGTTATTATCAAAAATTATTTTTTCATTTAATTCTCTAATATTAAATTTACTTTTAAATCCGGCAAAATAACAAATAGGAAATTCTAAACCCTTAGATTTATGAATAGTCATAATTTTACAACTATTAGAATCACTCGTATTAATATTAAATTTTAAATCATAATCATTTTCAAATAACTCATCTAAATAGGCTATAAAATCATAAATTGTATTTCCTTTATTTTCAAAGTTTTTAACTAAATTATAAAAATATTCTAAGCGAACTAAAAAAGATTTAACATTACCCACTGTCAATATTTTTTCTTCATAATTAAATTCTTCTAAAAGAGAAGTTAAAAAAGTAGCGGGAGTTGTAATATCCATAGTAGGAAGTAAAGTTTCACATTTTTTAAATAACCTAGTTTCTTGATAAGATTTATTTATAAATATTTTATATAATTCATCATCAGGTATTTTAAAAAGAAAACTTCTAGCAATAGAAAAGAAACTATACTCAAACTCTTTATCATAATTTTTTTCTTTAATATGAATTAATAACTTTAATAAATTTTTTATTATTAAGATATCTTGATCTTTTCGTAAAGCTTCATCTTTTAAAATTGTTAAAGGAATATGTAAATATTCAAAAATTTTTTTATATAAATCAAAATTTTTACTTTTATCTAATAAAATAGCAAAATCTTTATATGTTATAGGACGAAGTTTTTTTAAATTTTTATCAAATACTTGATAATTATCAGCTATTTTTTCTTCTATATCATGCCCAATTAAAAAGGCTTCTTGTTCTTCATCCGTTATAGGTAGTTGATTTATATTATAGGTTAAAGCAGATAAATTATAGTTTTGCTCCGTATATCCTTCTTCTATATATGTTGTATTACCAAAGACTAAACGATGTGATTTTTGATAATTAGCTCCTCCAATTTCATCATCCATAAATAAATCAAACATACTGTTTATATTGGCTAAAACTTCTTTTCTTGAGCGAAAATTTTTTAATAAATCTATTTTTATTCCACCCTTATTTTCTGAATAGACATCATATTTATTTTTAAATATATAAGGATTAGCATTTCGGAAGCGATAAATTGATTGTTTTATATCTCCTACCATATAAACATTATTATTAGCAATTAATGATATAAATAGTTCTTGAATATCTGATGTATCTTGATATTCATCTACTAAAATTTCATTATAAGAATTTTTCAATTCTTCTTGAATTTGAGGATTTGTTGCGACAACTTTAACTGCTAAATGAGCAATATCAGTGAAATTATATATTTCTTCTTGCTTTTTATATTCACTTAATTTCTTATTTAACTCTTGTAAAATATTTATAAGTATGGTAGCAGTACCTTTAGTTTGTAATATTTCCTCATAAATTTCTTCTGTTGTTGCATATAAAGTAAGTTTTTTAATATTATCAATAGCTTCAGTTATTTCCTTTTTTAATTTTTTTCCTTCAGCTGGTGATTTATTAGGTAATCTAGGAAAATCTATATTAAGGGCTCCTTTAATCTCTTCATATGTTAAAGCCTGTATTAACTGTTGAAGAGATTCTTCTACTTTACAAACATAACTTCCATCAAAATAATCATTTAATCTCTCTACTTTTTCTTTTACTATATTTTGATAATCCTTTATTAACTCTAAATATTCCTTAACTAATTTTGTTATATTTTCTTTAGTATAATAATTAGTAATATAAGTATTTAAAAATTCATCTTTATCATATTTTAATTCTATTTTTTTATAAGCTGCTAAAATTAAATTTTTTAATTCTTTATCATCTTTCAAACAGAAATCATTTATCAATTTTAAAAAAGCTGGTTGTAAAGATAAATAATATTTTTCAAATATAGCATCCAAAAGATGTTTTTTTTCAAGCTCAATTGTAACTTCATCTGTAGGCTCTATTTCTTTAGAAATATTTAAGTAGGTATGATTTCTTTTGACAATAGCTAAAGAATAAGAGTCAAAAGTAGTAATAAAGGCACTATCAAGTAATTTAGCTTCTTCTTCTAATCCTTTAGTATTATTAATCGCAACACGAATTCTTTCTTTCATTTCTGCTGCCGCAGCATTAGTAAAAGTTAAAACTAATAATTCATTAATATGTATACCTGATTTTAACTTTCTTATAACACGTTCTGTAAGCACTGCAGTCTTACCCGAACCTGCCCCTGCTGAAACAATAATATTTTGCCCCTCTAAATCAATTGCTTGCTGTTGTTCAGGTGTCCAAGCCACTATTTCTCACCTCCTAAAAAGGATAAATCTAAAACTTTATCTAAATAAGTTAAATTATCTTCTTTCATATAACATATATCAATAAATGGACAAAATTCACAAGATACATTTTTGCCTGCATAAACCTTGGGATTAATAGAAAAATCAGCAGCTAAAATCTCTTGTGTTTTTGCTTTAATATGTTTTTTAGTAAAAGTTATTAACTCATACAAAGTATCATTTGATAATATTTTGGAATAAGTACTAAATCCCTTATCTTCTTTATAAGCTAAACTTTTAATAAGTTCACTTTTTTCATAAGTCGAATCAAAACGAGCTAAAACTTCCACATTATCCGTAGAATAGCCTTGTAAAAGAAATCTATTTTTATAAGTTTTTAAAATATTTTCATCCCAAGTTGGATAATTAAATAAAATATTTTGATAATAAATACCCGTAAAAATAGGATTAGAAAAAATATTAGAATAATGAATTAAAAATAAATATATTGGTAGTTGCATATGTAAACCATATTTCATAGGTTCAATATGTGTATCAATATAACCACTTTTATAATCTATAATAGAAAAATAAGTATCATCAATTTTTTGATAAAACATTATTTTATCAATATAACCTGTAAAGATAACTTCTATATCTTGTTGAATAGGTACTTCCGCTTTTTTTTCAAAATAATAAGCATCATATCCAGTAAGTAATTCTTGTTCTTTAATAACCTTAAGAAGTTCTAATAAATCCTTTTTTATTCTTACTAGTAAAACTTTTTCTTTTAAAGATAACTCTCTTTTGGCCAGATAATTTTGATAAGCCTTCTCAAAATCAAAATCTTTATTTTTATATAAAGATAAAATATTATGATACATTGAACCAATAAAACTAGCAAAAGTATCTGAAAAAGGTTCTAGTTTTAAAACATTTTTAATATAGTATTTAAATTTACATTCATTATATGTATTAAGAGAAGTATATGAAAGTTTTAAAGGATAAGGTAAATTCTCTAAATATAAATCCTTATTTATTCCGGTAAATTTATTAGAATAGTGCCGATAATTTATATCATAAGTTGTATATAAATCTTTTAAAATATTAGTAGTTGTTCCATATAAATAATATTCATCTAACATCTCTCCTAAACGTATTTTATTATATATATCGGAATAGTTATAGGAATCTTTAAACGCCGGAATAATTTCTAGTTTTTCTTCATCAATTAAACTAGATTTATAATAAGTATTAAATGGACTTGCCAATTTATAAGATAAATAAAGATTCTCTATTTGAGATAATAAATAAACTGTTAATTCTTTATTCCGAGCATTTAAATAGTTTGTTTTATATAGTGGTACTTCCATTTTAAGAGAATCATCTAAATAATTAATATCTTTTTTTGTCTTAGGAAGAAAATCTTGATTGAAACCTAATACAAATACATACTCAGAACTTGAAAATGATGTTGTATATAAATCTTTTATGTTAACAGCATTAGTTTTTTGTTTAGGCGTTATATAAGTATGTTTTAATTTATCTTTTAAAATAAGTTTATATTCTACAGTATTTTCATCTAAAAAAGATAATTGAGAAAGAATTGTTAATAATTTTTTATTTATGGCTTGTTTAGTAGGATTTTCTAAATCTAAAGTATTGTCTGTTAAAAAATCTTTTACTACTTTAGTTCCATATAGTTGTTCTTGCATATCAATATTAATAGGAATATTATAATAGGAAAATATTTTCTTTAGAGTATATAAATAATCAGTTGATATATTAGTTAAATAAATATTATTTATATCTACTCCTTGAGCTAATAACTTTTCTATTTGTAAACATACATGATTAACTTCTTCTTCTATATTTTTACATTCATATACTGGAGTAGTTAAAGTTACTTTAGGAATTGAGAATTGATAATTAAGCATATCTTCTTCATACTTATCTAAATCAAAATAATTTTTAACAATAATTTTCTTAGTAGCTAAATATTTCTTAAAATAAGTATTAAATATTAATAAATTATTTTCTATTAATTCTTTTTTTAGTTCTTTTAAGTGATTTAATTTAGGTGATTTATAAGACTTTTCAGTATCAATTACATATAAACTTTCTAAATAAATTTTCGCAACAGATAAATTATATTTATATTTATGCATTAAATAATATAAAGCTTGTTCATCATAAGAAAAATAATAATTATTTTTAAATTCTTCTTTGGTCATAAATTTAATATTATAAATATTTTTTTCTTTATTTAATTCTGTTAAAAGTTTATTTTTCTCTTCCGTTGGACAAACAATAAGTAAATTATCTTGATTAAGCTTTAACATAATATTCACCATTCTTATTATATAATTTTATTATATTACAAGCAAGAAAAAACCAAAGATAATTCGTTGGTAATCTTTGGTTTTTTATACTTATTCAGCTTCGTTTTCTACAATCTTTTTTCCTTTGTAAGTACCACATTTTGGACATACACGATGTGGCTTAATAACTTCACCACAAGTTGGACACTTAGTTGTTCCAGGAAGTTCTATTGCATTATGACTTCTTCTTTTTCTTTTTCTTGTTTTAGATACTTTATGAAAAGGAACCGCAAACAATTGAATGTCTAATTTCATTTTATCACTCCTCTTTAAAATCTTTTAATAATTCACTAAATGGATTATTGGCTGTATGTAATTCATCTTCGCTTAGTAATTTCCATCCATCCCCATGAAATTTACTGAGATCTTTAACCTTAGTAAATTGTAAGGGGATCTCCAGTACAATATTTTCCCATAAAAATTGAAATATATCAAGTATATTTTGCTTTTTTTTGCAATTTTCTTCAATTATATCATCATATTTAATAGAAAAAGGGTACTTTACTTCTTCTAAAGATATAGAATCAGCTAATAACATTGTCCCTTTAATATTACAATTTATATAATCTTCATCTTCTTTTTGATAAACTTTACCCGCAACAACTATAGACGATAAACTAATAATATCAGTATTTTGATAATATATCTTAGGAATTATATACGTATTTGAAATATCAACTTCTAAGATAGTTTTACTATGCAATAAACTTAAATCTATCTCCATTTACTCACTTCCTAAAACATTATCCTCTTCTACTTCTATTTTTCCATGATAATGAAGAAGGGAATTAGAAGTAAGTGTTGTATCTTTATCAATCCAAACTTTAATAGAATATTTTTTTTGAGCTAAAGGTTTTATTGAAGTTTTAAGTAAAATATGCTCTTCCAAAGTACTTAAGGTATATATATTAGGTTCTTTTTTATCTTCTTTAATAGCTATTCTAATATCTTCTTTAGGTATTTTATACTCACTACAATTATCCTCAAGTTCTTTATCTAAATCATCAAGTATAAGTATATTATAATTAACTTGTTCTGTTAAATTATTAGTAATAGTAAAAGAATATGCTTTAGATGATAACCCCACAGAATCTGTTACTGGAGTAATTTTAGTAATAGCAATTTGATTTTTATCTTGTTCATTAAACACAATATTTAAAGAGTCTGAATCATAATCAAATTTTCTTTCATCTTGAAAATTATGATAAATATAATATGTCGATATTACCGCTAATAAAAGTATTAAAGATATAATTATAATACTTTTTACTCGAACTTTAATAAAATAAAACATAAAACACCTCTTGATTAATACATATAAATTATATATTTTTTTAAATTATTATGCAATCATTATCTTTAGAAAGTAAAAGATCCATTATTTTTAAAGCTGTTATTTTATCCTTACAAGTTAAAATAAAGCGATTTTTATGACAAAATATTAAGCCCTTAATTCCTACAACTTGTTCTAAATCCTCATTTACTAAACCTCCCCATTCGTGAGGAAATTCTTGACGAGGAGTTTTATCATCCAAACTCTTAGGTAGTGTTTTTATGGCATATCCTCCTCTATTAGATGGAAAGATAACAAATAAAATATCTTTAGCTAACTCATTAGTCAAAACTTCTTCCTCATAAGGAAGAAATTCATCAAGTAATAAATATTTGGTAGTAGTATTTTGTAATATAGTTTGTACTTTATGCTTAGCTTTTATTTTAGCTTCGGCATTAATTACTTCTTCTTTAAATATTTCTTTAGCTACAGCTACAGCTTTTAAAAATTGAGTATTTTCATTTTCAAAACTTTGATAAGAAGGATTAAATAGTTTTATAATATCACTTAAGGTTTTAACTTTATAATTAGCACTTATCGTTGGAAAAACTCCATTGTCAACTGCATCTATACCCTCTATAAAATCTTTATCAATATAACTAAATACTTCTTGATAATTAGAAACATTTTCTTTAGCTAAAAATTCTTCTCCATATTCTTTCCATAACAAGCCCAAAGATGAATAAGGAATGTTTGTTGGCCTTATTAAAGCATTTTCTTGGTGATGATCAAATTTAGCTCTTCCTATATCATAGACAATAATTTCTTTATTTAAATTTGTAATATCAAATTGATTAACTCTTAGAAGTCTTACTTCACTTAAAAATAATTCTAAAAAAGCCGTTGCAAATACCTCATCAGCATGCATCGTACCACTGTGAGTTACGCAATTAGCTTCTTTTAAATCATTAACTAATTTTAACATTTACTAACGTCTCCTTTTTAATCTCTGTTATTATTAAATATCGCAAGAAGACGTAATATTTCTAATACCATAGTAGCAACACCAGCCACATAAGTCATAGCCGCTGCTTGAAGCATTTTTTTACTATTTTGTTGTTCTTTAGCATCTAATATTTTATAAGAATTTATGGCTTTTAAAGCTCTACTAGATGCATTAAATTCTACTGGTAAGGTAACTAATTGAAAAAGCAAAATAATTACTTCTAAAAATATTCCTATAACAATAAAGTTTAAAGCCGATGCAAAAATTCCAATTATAATGGCAAAATATCCTGCAGTTGATGCAAAATTAACAAGAGGAATAATACTATTTCTAAAACGTAAAAAGATATAACCATTTTTATCTTGAATAGCATGTCCACATTCATGGGCTGCAACACTAACAGCTGCTATAGTAGTTCCATTATAAATATCTTTTGATAATCTAACTACTTTATTTCTAGGATCATAATGATCACTCAATACGCCACCTGTTTCTACTATTTTAATATTTTCCAAATTATTATTATCTAAAATCATTCGAGCTGTATCAAAACCCGAATAGCCTTTTTTATTAGCCATTCGTCTAGTTTTATTATACCAATGATTTATGTAAGCTTGTGCTCCTAAAGTTAAAATTAATGTCAATATTATTGCTAAATACTGAAAATTCATGTTAACACCTCTTTAAAATATTATATGTATATTATATCATATTAATCATTTTTTGGGTATGGTTTATATTTTTTGGCAATATTTTCAGCTGTTTTTATTCCATCAATGGCGGCTGTTGTAATTCCTCCTGCATACCCTGCTCCTTCTCCACAAGGATAAATTCCTAAAACACTAGCTACTCCTTGATTATCTCTTATTATTCTAATAGGAGATGAAGTTCTTGTTTCTACTCCATAAAGTAAAGTATCTGGATTATCAAAATGTTTTATTTTTGTAGCAAAATGAGGCATAGCTTCTTTAATAGAAGCAATAATAAAATCTGGTAAATAATTATTAAGATTAGCTAAAGTATAATTACCTTTTAGTTTTGGCTTTAGTGAAGCTAAAGATGTAGTGGGAACATTTTGCAAAAAATCACTATATTTTTGAATAGGTACTAATCCATTTGCTAATTTATAAGCTGTACGTTCTATATTTCTTTGCCATTCTAAACCAGAAAAAATATCAGTTCCAAAATCATTTTTATTAACAGTCACAACAATAGCGCTATTAGCTTTTTTACTATCTCTTTGATGATTACTCATTCCATTGATAACTAAAGCCTTTTTTTCGGAGGAAGCATTTATTACATACCCACCTGGACACATACAAAAAGAATATACTCCTCTATTAGCTTTAGTTGTATAAGTTAATTTATAACTTGCCGGAGGAAGAATATTAGTAGAAATACCATATTGAGAAGTATTAATTATTTCTTGAGGATGCTCAATTCGTAATCCTACAGCAAAGGCCTTAGCTTCCATAGAAATGTTATGTTTTCGTAACATATAAAAAGTATCACGGGCACTATGTCCAATAGCTAATATTAAATTATCACATTTTAGATAATCTTTATTATTTAGTTTTATACCACATAATTTATTATCTTTAATATCTAAATCTGTTAAAGTAGTATTATATAAAAACTCTCCCTTTAAAGATATAATTTTATTCCGCATATTAATTATTACTTTTCTTAAAATATCCGTTCCAATGTGAGGTTTATTTATATATAAAATCTCTTTTGGAGCACCATTTTCAACAAAAATTTCAAATACTTTTTTACCACGATTAAATTTATCTTTTACTAAAGTATTTAACTTTCCATCAGAAAAAGTACCTGCTCCTCCTTCTCCAAATTGAATATTAGAGTTCTCATTCAAAATATTACTTTTCCAAAATTTCTCAACACTTTTAATGCGCTCTTCTATTTTTTCACCACGTTCAATAATTAATGGTCTATATCCCTGTTCTGCCAATAAATAAGCACAAAATAACCCCGCTGGTCCACTTCCAATAATTACAGGACGACTTGGTAATTCTTTATTCCCAAAACTTACAAAGTTATACTTTTCTATAGGAGCTACAAATAAATCAGTAGATTTATATTTTTTTAAAACTTCTTTTTCATTTTTTAATAAAATATCTACTTCATAAACATATAAAATATTATTCTTATCTCTAGCATCAATTGATTTTTTTATTATTTTAACATCTAATAATTTATCTTTTGTGAGCTTTAACTTTTTACATATTTTTTCATATAAATTATCTAAAGTATCTGTCTTATAAGACAGTTTTATTTGTCTTAGTCTAAGCATAATTACTCCTTATATATTTTTTCCTGCTATTAAAGCACTAATCCAAGCAATAGTTAAATTATACCCACCACAATCACCAGTAATATCTAATAATTCTCCAACTACATAAAGATTTTTTACAATTTTTGATTCCATGGTTTTTAAATCAATCTCTTTTAAAGAAACTCCTCCACTACAAGTTTGAGCTTCTAAAAAGGAGTTCGTTCCTTTTATGACAAAATTAAAAGTTAAAAAATTTTCCATAATTAATTCTTTTTGTTTTAAAGTTAACTCCTTCCAAGTAAGATTAGAATTAATATTTATTTGTTTAAAAATAAAAGCTACTAATTTATAATTAAGAATCGTTTCAAATAAAATACTAAGTTTAGGATTATGAAGGTGTAAATTTCTACTATCCATCCACTTAAGATTTTCTTCCCTAGAAGAACTTAGAAAAGGTAAAAAATTAATTTTCAGAGTTATTTTACATTTTTTCGGTAATAACTTACCAACATAATAACTTAAATTAAAAACACAAATACCACTTAAAGTATCTTTAGTAAATTGCAACTGCCCACTTTCTTCTTTTACTAATTTTTCATCTTTATATAAAGATAATTTAACATCAGTTCTAACTCCAGCTATTTTTTCAAGGTTAGTTGTAACTTTTAATTGAACTAAAGATGGAGTTGGATCATATATAGTATGATGAAATTTTTTTAATATTTCATACCCTATTCCCGTTGAACCAGTTTTAGGAGCAGATAGTGAACCTGTTGCTAAAACAACAACATCTGCTTTTAGTTTAGTATTATTAGTTTTTATAATAAATTTAGAATCTTCTTTTGTTATTTTTTCTACTAAAACATTATATTTAAAATTAACATTTAATCTTTTAGCTTCAGTAAGTAAAGCTGTTTTAATAGTTATAGCTTGATTGGAAAAAGGATAAAAATAACCATTTTTAATAGTAGGTACAATACCTATATTATTAAATATCTCTAAAACATTAGCTAAATTAGTATTAGTTATAAAATGACTAATTAATTCTTCAGTATTGGAATGATAATGATTTAAAGCTTGATCTTGATTATAATAATTACATTTTCCATTTCCGGTTATTAATAATTTTTTACCACAATCAGCATTTCTTTCTATAATAGTAACTTTATTAGTTTTAGCAATATTTATAGCAGTCATTAAGCCAGCTGCTCCTCCACCTATAATTACAACTTCTTTCATTAGAATCACCTAATAATAGTTATATCATAATTTATCTTATTTTTCTTCACAAAAAAAGATATTATAAACTAATATCTTTGTAATATAATTAATTACCTTTTTGAGAACTATAACTAACTGTTACATTTCCAAATACTACATCAAATGGTCCATCTGCTATAGCACTACCTTCTAAGTATTCTAATTTAACTATTACTTTATGAGCACTCTTTTCACCTTGCTTTGGTGCAGCTAAAGTAGCATCAGCCCCAATAACTCCATTTTGTTTACCTTCAACGGTTGCAGTCAATGTAGAATATGTTGAAGTTTCTAACTCATCTTTAACTTCAACAGTAATTTTAATACCTTTGCAAGCATCAGTAACATAATTTGTTCCTTCACGAGCAGTACATAATACTGCATTCTCTCCTCCTGCAGCATTAGCAATTTCTAAGCCTGTTAAGTAAGCATCAAAAGCACCAGTATTAACAGCATAAATATTACTATAAGTTACTGATTGTCCAGGTTTTGTAAATGTAGCATTTAATCCTTTAATAACTGCATTACCATCTTCATCATTATTAACTGTTACTTCTTCTTTATTATATGTAGGTCCATCTGGTGATGGTGATGGTGTAGCTTCACCAATATCTTCTGTTACAACATCATCAGGATCTTTTGATAAGTCAATATCAAAGTTTTCATCACTGACTTCTACAGTAGCACTTGATTCAATATTTAATGTCCTTGAAAAGGCTGCAAAACCTATTGATAGACATAGCACTGCTAATACCATTGAAAAAATTGATATTAGTTTTGTGTTTCTTTCTTTTTCCATTTTTCCTCCTCATAAAAAAGAATTAGTTTTCCTATTCTTTTATATTACAATTATACATCATGTTTACTAAGAAGTGCAATATTATATTTTAATTTTTAAAAAAAATTTAACTGATAAAAAAATACCTATATTTAGGCATTTTTTAAAAATGTTAAATAACATTTATAAACTTCATAAATATCTATTTTAGAAGTTATTTCCCAAGGAGCATGCATATTTAAAATGGCAATACCACAATCTATAACCTCAACATTTTCATTTGCTAATATATAAGCAATTGTGCCCCCACCACCAATATCAACTTTTCCTAGTTCCGAAACTTGATAAGATATTTTCGCATCATCCATAATTTTTCTAATATGAGCTAAAAATTCAGCATTAGCATCATTAGAATTGCTCTTACCTTGGGAACCCGTATATTTGCAAAAGACAACACCCTTATTTAAATAAGAAGCTGTTGCTTTATCCATAACATTAGCGTATAAAGGATCATATGCCGCGTTAACATCACTAGAAAGCATTTTAGAGTTTTTTAATATTCTAGAAGTCGTTATTGGTAATGGCTTGTTCATTAAAGAACATATTTCATCAATTGCATCTAAATAAAATTTAGATTTCATACTACTTGCTCCTACACTACCAATTTCTTCTTTATCTACTAAAATACAACTTATTGTTTTAGGAGGATTTTCAACATTAAAAAAAGCTTCTATAGAGGTATAAGCACAAACACGATCATCTTGTCCATATCCCATTACTAAAGACTTATCCAACCCACAATCTCTAGCTTCTCCAGCAGGAACAAATTCAATTTCACTGGAAATAAAGTCTTCTTCTTCAATATTATATTTTTCTTGTAATATTTTTAAGATATTTTCTTTTACTAAATTACAATCTTTACTATTTTTTACAGGTTTACTACCAATTAAAATATCAAGATTTTCTCCTTCTATAATATTATTTCCTTCTTTTTGCAACTGTTTTTGAGCAAGATGAGGTAATAAATCAGTAATACAAAAAAGAGGTTCAGCCAAATTTTCTCCAATATTTAAATTTATCATTGTTCCATCTTTTTTTACTATTACTCCATGCATAGCCAGTGGCAAAGTTACCCATTGATATTTTTTGATTCCTCCATAATAATGAGTATTAAAATAAGCTAAATTTTCTTTTTCATATAGTGGAGTAGCTTTTAAATCTATTCGAGGAGAATCAATATGAACTCCTAAAATATTCATTCCCATTTCAATATCATCTTTGCCTATTACAAATAAAGCAATAGCTTTATGCATATTTTCAACATAAATTTTACTACCACTTTCTATTTTTATTTTATTAGTAATATAATAATCTAAACTTTTAAATCCCTGCTCCTCAGCTTTTTTTATAACTTGAGAAATACATTCTCTTTCTGTTTTTCCATGATTTAAAAAATATTTATAATTAGTAATTAAATTATTAATTTTTTCTTCATCAGAAGATAAATATTTATCCCAAAGATTAGTCATAATATCATCCTTTCACAAATATTATGACCAATAATTTAGAATTTTATTAAAATATTAAAAATAATCAAAATAATTTAATTTTATCAAATTAACAAATAAAACCTAAAAATTAAGGTATATGTAAAACTTATTTTATATTTATAAAACATATAAAATAATCAATTAGATCATAAAAAAATCATCCTATGTAACAATCTTTAAATATTTAGGATGATTTTTTTATAATTATTTTTTTATTTGAATTTCATATTTAGCATAAAAGTCACTTATAAATTTAGTTGAATTTTCATTTTTATCTAATTCTTCTAGTTTTTTTACTATTTTTCTTAGCATTATTTCAATAAATTTAGATTTTAAAGCAGCTTCATAATCATATTCATCTTGATAATCACTCTCATTAATTGAATTATCTTTATGATATTTCCACATTTCCATTAGGCAAAACAAATTTGAATCATTTCTTATATCATTAACTTCTATACTCCAAAACTCTTCGCCTTTATTAATGATTTTATCGATAATTTGATTTAGTACTATTTCATATAATTCATCATAAACGGGGTAATCTGCTTCTTCTAATTTAAATAAATCTTTCTGAACAACACCTTGCTCCATTAAATATTTTTTTACACCAGCATCTTTAGCAAATAAATAAAATTTTTCATATTTTTCAAAAGTAGGTATTACAGATTTAATCGCAAGAATGGTCTTTGCTTCTATAGAATACTCTAACATGTCTTTTTTTCTTTTTTGATCTGGTGATAATTTCTCATCATATTTAAGTGTTGAGGCAATTTGCATAGGTTTAGGTATTACAAACTTTAATGTTTCAAATAATTTAATAGGATTATTTTCATCAAATGCATTTTCTATATCATATCCTAAAAAATCTATAAACCAAAATCCTGTTTCTTCATCATAAAATAAATTTTTATTTTTAGCCTCATACCCCATTTCATATAACATGCAACCATCAGTAATAAGTTTTTTATAATGCTCAAAAGGAATGTTATATATACGATTTAAGTCTGAAATTACTCTATCGTATGGAGCACCATATTCCGACATAAAAGTGCAATTTTTACCTTTGCATTTTTCTTGTAATACATAACAAACATCCTTATCTTTTTCAATTGTTCTCATAATAGAAATATGTTTGGGAGAGTTAAGTCCTTGTTGTATTTTTTGATTAATACCTTCCATAACCAGTTCTTCACAATCACGTGCTCGACAATTATCTTTTACATACTTTAATGAAAGTGTATATTTTACTAAAACAACATCTCCAAAATCAAAGCATTGGCTTCCTCCATCACTTATATCTTGTTTATCTTTTGATTGTTCAATGGCATCTTTTATATCTATCATAAACATTTACTCCTTGTAATTATTATAACAATTATACTTTAAGATGTAAATTGATGAAAGAAAGCTTTGCTTAACATTTACAAACTATTTGTACTTCCTCAAATAGCAGAAAATATTTTCTTTTTCTTTAACAATGTAGGCTACTACCTCCATAACTAAGAAAATGAAGAGTTACCTTTTTACAAAATAACTAAATATTATTATATAATTTCAAGTATGTATTTTATTAAACTTTTCTTTACAATTTCATCTTCTAATTTATTAATGGAAAAAGTTTTACTACCTGCATAATTAAGAGATGCTCCACAATGATAAATTTCTTTTTGATCTAATATAATGTATCTATCATGAAAATCATTATTATAAATTACTTTTAAATTATTATATTGTTTTTGGTATTTATCTATATCTACTTGTTTTAATAAACCATTATTTTTACATATTATAGTTACATCAGTTTTTAGACCTTTAATCATATCTAAAACTAATTTATCTGCATAGTTATCAATAATAATTATATTATCATGAGCTGCTTTTAAAATATCAACTATTTTGGAATAAGCATCATATATTTGTCCATTAAAATAAATTTCATTATCTTTTTTCTTTTCTTCTAATTTTTTAAAAGATTCTTGCAATAATTTAATATCTTCATCATGTTTTATCACTAAATTATTAATATATTTCTGTTCAATTAATTCATTAGAAATATATTTTCGCATTATTACAAAAGCGCGCATAATACTAACACTTACTTTTGCAGCAACAGGAGTTCTTAAAACACTTGCAAGCATAGCAACTCCTTGCTCGGTAAACACGTATGGATTTTTTCGAACTCCACCATATTTTGAAGTTTCAAATTGAAACTTCAAGTTTTTATATTCTTCAGGTGTTAATTGAAAATAAAAATCATTTGGAAATCTTTCAATGTTTCTATGAACAGCCAATTAATCGATTTAGTACCATTCACACATTTATAAAGCTTTGCTAAATCAGAGTCAAGTATAACTTGCTTTCCTCTTACTTCATAAATCATATTTTCACTTTTTTCTTCTTTAATCAGTGTAATTGTATTTATATAGAATTCCTCCCTTACTTCGTTTATAGCTAAAATGTATCAAACACTTGTTTTTATGCCAACCTTAGTTTAATTATTTTTGAAATATTTAAAATAATACCAATACTTACTGACATGTAGACTACTACTTCTATAACTAAGAAAATGAAGAGTTACCTTTTTACAAAATAACTGAGTATTATTCTATAATTTCAAGTAAATATTTTATTAAACTTTTTTTTACTATTTTATCTTCTAATTTATTAATGGAAAAAGTTTTACTACCTGCATAATTAAGAGATGCTCCACAATGATAAATTTCTTTTTGATCTAATATAATGTATCTATCATGAAAATCATTATTATAAATTACTTTTAAATTATTATATTGTTTTTGGTATTTATCTATATCTATTTCTTTTAATAAACCATTACTTTTACATATTATAGTTACTTCAACTTTTAAGTTTCTTATCATATCCAAAACAGATTTATCTGCATAATTATCAATAATAATTATGTTATCATGAGCTGTTTTTAAAATATCAACGATTTTGGAATAAGCATCATATATTTGTCCATTAAAATAAATTTCATTATCTTTTTTCTTTTCTTCTAATTTGTTAAAAGATTCTTGTAACAATTTAATATCTTCATCATGTTTTATAACTAAATTATTAATATATTTTTGCTCAATTAACTCATTAGAAATATATTTTCGCATTACTACAAAAGCATCCATAATAGCAATACTAACTTGGATTGCAACATCAGATTTTAAAATAGTGGCAAGCATCGCTACGCCTTGTTCCGTAAATGCACGCGGTAAATATTTTGAATATTGACCTTGTTTTAATTCTAAGGTCGCATTTTGCGACCTTAGAATATCCAAATATTCATCTTTATTTAATTTAAAGCAAAATCTTTCAGGAAATTTTTCAATATTTCTTCTTACCGCCTCATTAATTCTTTTTGTCTCTACCGCGTAAAGTTTTGCTAAATCAGAGTCTAACATTACCTGTTTTCCTCTTATTTCATAAATCATATTTTCAATCTTTTCATCTTTAACTAATATATTTGTACTCATATAAAAATCCCCCTTACTTTGTTTATATCAAACATTCGTTTTTATGTTAATTCTATTTTAATTATTTCTAGAAATATTTAAAATAATTCCAATACTTGCCATACTGAAAAGTAAGCTACTACCTCCGTAACTAAAAAAAGGAAGCGTAATACCCTAAGTCTTGTAAAGGTAACTTATTTTGTCTAGGATACACTTACAAAATAACTGAATATTGTTCTATAATCACAAGTACATATTTCATTAAACTGTTCTTTACAATTTTATCTTCTAATTTATTAATGGAAAAAGTTTTACTACCTGCATAATTAAGAGATGCTCCACAATGATAAATTTCTTTTTGATCTAATATAATGTATCTATCATGAAAATCATTATTATAAACTACTTTTAGATTTTTATATTGTTTTTGATATTTATCTATATCTATTTCTTTTAATAAACCTTTACTTTTACATATTATAGTTACATGAGTTTTTAGATCTTTAATCATATCCAAAACAAATTTATCTGCATAGTTATCAATAATAATTATGTTATCATGAGCTGCTTTTAAAATATCAATTATTTTTGAATAAGCATCATAAGTTTCACCAGGCAAAAACAACTGCTCTTTTTTATCAAATCTAGAAAATATATAATTAATTTTTTCATTTATTGTTTATATTGTCTAAAGATTGGTAAATATCTTTGTTTTCCAAAATATAGTGACGCATATTGACAAAAGCATCCATAATAGCAATACTAACTTTGATTGCAGCAGTAGATTTCAAAATAGTGGCAAGCATCGCTACACCTTGTTCGGTAAAAACACGAGGATTATATCTTCTACCACCATGATTATTATTCACTAAACTTGAGGTCGAAAATTTCGACCTCAAAAAATCCCATTCATTATTTGACAATAACCAAGAGAATCTTTCAGGAAATTTTTCTAAATTATTTCTAACAGCTTCATTAATTCTTTTTGTCTCAACTTGATATAATAAAGCTAAATCAGAATTCAACATTACTTGCTTTCCTCTTACTTCATAAATTATATTTTCTATTTTTGATTCTTCTAATAATTTAGTACCATTCATTTATAATTTTCCCCCTTACTTCGTTTATAACTAAAATATATCAAACATTAGTTTGTGTGTCAATTCTATTTCAATTATTTCTAGAAATATTTAAAATAATTCCAATACTTGCCATACTGACTAGTAAACTTGAGCCTCCATAACTAAGAAAAGGAAGCGTAACTCCCTTTGCCCTTTTAGAGTTATAAAAAAATATAGGGTTGCCTATACTTTTGTTATAAAATTAGTACAAAAAGATTTAGCTTAATTTATTTTTCTA
>CANRGD010000012.1 GCA_947630105.1 uncultured Bacilli bacterium
CAGATTCCGAATTTACTCATTACTGCGTGTGGTCTACCACAACGAGAACATCTAGTATATTCACGTACTTTAAATTTTTGTGGTCTATTAGCTTTTACTATCATACTTTTCTTTGCCATAATATTCCTCCCTTTACTTTCTAAAAGGAATTCCAAGTCCATTTAATAAGTCTAATGATTCCTCATTTGTTTTTGCTGTTGTAACAAATATAATATCCATTCCACGAACTTTTACAACATCATCATAATCTATTTCTGAGAATATTAATTGTTCTTTTATTCCCATAGTGTAATTTCCTCGTCCATCAAATGATTTTGGACTAACACCACGAAAATCTCTAACACGAGGTAAGGCAATTGATATTAACTTATCGATAAAATTATACATATTGTCTCCTCTTAAGGTAACTTTACATCCAATTGCTTGTCCTTCTCTTACTTTAAATCCTGCTATTGATTTTTTTGCTTTTGTAATTACTGGCTTTTGACCAGATATTTTTGTTAAATCTGCAACGGCTGCTTCTATTAATTTAGAATTACTTGTGGCATCTCCAACACCCATATTAATTACAACTTTTTCTAACTTTGGAACTTCCATAATTGACTTATAATTATATTTTTCTTTTAAACTTGGAACTACTTCTTTTAAGTATTTCTCTTTTAGGCGGTTCATAATTACCCTCCTTTCAATTAATCAATCTTTTCATTTGATTTTTTTGCGATTCTTATTTTCTTACCTGTTTTACTATCAGTTGTATGTCCTATTCTAGTTCTTTTTTTAGTTTTAGGATCAATTATCATAACATTAGATGCGTTGATTGCAGCTTCTTTTTCTATTATTCCACCATTGTCTTGACCATTTGGTTTTTGATGTTTTTTAACAATGCGTACACCTTCTACAACAACTGTATTTTCTTTTCTGTTAGTTTTAATTATTTTTCCTTTTTTACCTTTATCAGAACCAGCGATAACTACAACTTCATCTCCTACTTTAAAGTTCATATTTATCCTCCTATTATAGTACTTCTTTTGCTAAAGATACGATTTTCATATAATCTTTTTCACGAAGTTCTCTTGCAACTGGTCCAAAAATACGAGTTCCTACTGGACTCTTGTCATCACGAATGATAACACAAGCATTGTCATCGAACTTAATATAACTTCCATCTTCACGACGAACGCCTTGACGACTACGAACGATAACTGCTTTTACAACTTTACCTTTTGGTATTGGTGAGTTAGGAATAGCACTTTTAACAGTTCCTACTACAACATCGCCAATATTTCCTGTCTTTACTTTGCTTCCACCTAGAACACGGATAACTAATAATTCACGTGCACCAGAGTTGTCAGCAACTTTCATACGACTTTCTTGTTGTAACATAAATTATTCCTCCTTCTTCATCATTAGCGTTAAATAATAACTGCTTCTTTTACAACTTCTTTTAAATAGAAGTGTTTAGTTTTTGATAATGGTCTAGTTTCAACTATACGAACAGTATCTCCAACTTTTGCGATATTCTTTTCATCATGTACACTATATTTTTTAGAGCTTTTAACTCTTTTGTGATATAACGGATGGTTTTTATAAGTTTCAACTAAAACGCTAATTGTTTTATCATTTGTGGCATTAACTACTTTTCCAACAAATTCTTTTCTAATCTTTTTCTCCACTTTATACCCTCCTACTTACTCATTTCACGTTCTTTAAGAACGGTTTTCATTCTTGCTACTGTGTGTCTTAAATCTCTGATTCTAGAAGGTTTTTCTAAAGTTCCATTAGCTTGTTGAAAACGTAAGTTAAATAACTCTTCTTTTACTTCAACAAGTTTTTTGTTAATTTCTTCTGTTGATAATTCTCTTATTTCATTAACCTTCATTTACATCACCACCAGTTTCTCTCATTACAAATTTTGTTGCTATTGGTAGTTTATGAGAGGCAAGACGTAGAGCTTCACGAGCAGTTGCTTCATCAACACCAGCTATTTCAAACATAATCTTTCCTTCTTTTACAACAGCAACCCATCCTTCAACATTACCTTTACCTTTACCTTGTCTTGTACCGATAGGTTTTTTAGTTAATGGCATATGTGGGAAGATGTTAATCCAAACTTTACCACCACGTTTCATATAACGAGTCATTGCTATACGAGCAGCTTCAATTTGGTTAGCAGTAATCCAAGCTCCTTCTTTAGCTTGTAGACCATAATCACCAAAATGTAACTCTCTATTTCCACGTGATCTTCCTTCGTAAGGTAATCTATGAACACGACGATATTTAGTTCTTGACGGTATTAACATATTAATTACCTCCTTTTGCCTTTTTGTTTAGGATTTCTCCTTTATAGATCCAAACCTTTACACCAATTTTTCCAAATGTGGTATCAGCTTCAGATATTGCATAATCAACATCAGCTCTTAATGTATGTAGAGGGATAGTTCCTTCTGTATATCCTTCTGTACGAGCCATTTCAGCTCCTCCTAAACGTCCAGATACTGATGTTTTTATTCCTTTAGCACCAGCTTTCATTGCATTTCTAATTGCACGCTTTTGTGCCATACGGAATGATGCTCTATTAGATATTTGATTGGCTATTGAATCTGCTACTAATTGAGCATTTAAATCTACTTTTTTAATATCAACGATTGAAATTTGAACATTTTCATCGGCAATCTTTGATAGTTGTTTTTTTAATTTTTCTATTTCTTCTCCACCATGACCAATCATTACACCTGGTTTTGAAGTATGAATTACAACTTCACATTTCTTGGCAGTTCTTTCAATTTCAACTTTAGCAATTCCAGCATTAGTTAAATTTTTTTCTAAATAGTTACGTATTTCAATATCTTTAGATAAAAACTTAGAAAAATCTTTTTTATTACTGTACCATTTTGCTTCCCAGTCTTTATTAATACCAAGTCTTAGTCCATTAGGATTTACCTTTTGTCCCATTTATGTAACCTCCTTATTAGTTTTTTGTAGCCACTACTATAATTATGTGACTAGTTCTATGATCTCTATGTCCTATATGAGAACGTGAATCAAAGAAATGACGTTTCATTGTAGGACCAGCGTCGACTCTTGCTTCTTTAACATAAAGTGTAGTAGCATCTGCACTTTCATTGTTAACAGCATTAGCAATAGCTGAATCTAAAACTTTTTTTGTAAGTTTTGCTGCTTTATTATTAACATTACTTAATATGGTTAATGCTTCTTGAACCTTTTTCCCACGAATCATGTTTACTACTAAGCGAGCTCTGATAGGGGATACTCTTAGTCCTTTAGCAATTGCTTTTGCTTCCATATATTTACCCTCCTAGTCATTATTTTATTTCTTTTTATCTGAACCATGTCCACCAAATTTACGTGTTAATGCAAATTCACCTAATTTATGACCAACCATATCTTCAGTTACATATACTGGAATAAATTCTTTACCATTATGTACTGCAAAGGTGTGTCCTATAAAATCAGGAAAAATAGTGGAACGGCGTGACCAAGTTTTAATGACTTCTTTTTTTCCAGTTTCATTCATTTTTTGAACCTTTTTTAGTAATCTTGGAAATACATAAGGTCCTTTTTTTAAACTTCTTGCCATTTTTTTAATCATCCTTTCCTATTATTTATTATTGCGACGACGTACTATGAACTTGTCAGATTGTTTTTTCTTACGTGTCTTTAATCCAAGTGCAGGTTTGCCCCAAGGTGTCATTGGTGCTTTTCGTCCTACAGGAGCTCTTCCTTCTCCACCACCATGTGGATGGTCATTTGGATTCATAACTGAACCACGAACTGTAGGTCTTATTCCCATATGACGTTTGCGTCCTGCTTTACCTATTTTTACAAGTGAAGAATCTTCATTTCCAACTTCTCCAATTGTTGCCATACATGTTCCTAAAACTTTTCTTTGTTCACCACTTGATAAACGAATCATAACATAATTATCTTCTCTACCTAAAATTTGTGCAGATGAACCAGCTGATCTTGCTAATTCTCCACCTTTGCCTGGACGAAGTTCAATGTTATGAATCATTGTACCAACAGGAATATTAATAATTGGTAAGGCATTACCTATTTTTATATCAGCATTTTCTCCTGCTTCTATTGTTGTTCCAACTGTTAATCCTTTAGGTGCAATGATATATCTTTTTTCACCATCGGCATAATTAATTAATGCTATGTTAGCAGTTCTGTTAGGATCATATTCAATACTTGCTACTTTTCCAGGAACGTTTAATTTGTTTCTTTTAAAATCAATGATACGATATTTTCTCTTTTCTCCACCACCTTGGTGACGAACAGTAATCTTACCTTGATTATTACGTCCACCATTTCTTTTAATGGTAACTGTAAGTGATTTTTCTGGAGTACTTTTAGTTAATTCTTCATTTACTAAAGTACTCATTTTTCTACGTCCTGGTGTAGTAGGTTTATAATTTCTGATTGCCATAATTTATTTCCTCCTTCTAACCAAGATCAATTGTTTGTCCTTCGGCAAGAGTAACAATTGCTTTTTTTGAACGATTAGTTAATCCTGTGTAACGACCAACTCTTCTTTTCTTAGGTTTTACATTTATTGTTTTGATAGATGTTACTTTGACATTAAAGATTTTTTCAATTGCTTGTTTAATTTCAATTTTATTTGCTTTAGGATCAACTTTAAAAGTATATTTTCCTTCATTTTTAGCATTTTGTGATTTTTCAGTAATAACTGGTGCTTTTAATATTTCTAAATATTTAGTATCTTTCATTATTTAAGCACCTCCTCAATATATTTTAACGCATCTTCTGTCATAACAATTACATCTGTTCCAATAATATCTAATACATTAATTTCATCTGCTAAAATTAAAATTACATTTTGTAGATTTCTAGATGCTAATATCATATTATCATCAAATTCATTTACAACTATTAAGACTTTTTTATCAGCGATTTTTAATGAGTCTAATATGTTTTTCATTTCTTTTGTTTTAGGTGTTGCTATGTTAAAACTATCTAAAACAATTATTGCTTTTTCATTTGCTCTATCAGCTAAGGCAGATTTAAGAGCAAGTCTTCTTTCTTTGCGATTTTGTTTTTTACTATAATCTCTTGGGACTGGAGTTCCATAATTTCCTCCACCTACCCATTGTACAGCTCTGATTGAACCTTGACGAGCACGTCCTGTTCCTTTTTGTCTCCATGGTTTTCTTCCTCCACCACTAACTTCAGAGCGATTTTTAGTTTTATGTGTTCCTTGTCTTAATGATGCCATTGATAAAATAATTGCATCATTTAATACAGCTTTATTTGGGGTAATTCCAAAAATTTCTTCATTTAAATTAATGTCTTTTACTTTTTCGCCTTTTAGATTTAAAAGTTCTACTTTTTTCATCCTATGATTCCTCCTTTCATCACTTATTTGGTTTTAATTTTAATATGTGATGATTTATTCAGCTGGTGTTTCTTCAGTTACTTCAGCTTGGTCTTCTACAACTTCAGCAGTTGTTTCTTCAACTTTTTCGTCACTTTTATCTTCAACTACTTCTTCAACATAAGTAATTAAATCAGCGGCATTATTTTTAGCATCTGGTTTTTTTACAGCAGTGCGAATCATAACTAATGATTTTTTTGCTCCTGGGACATTACCTTTAACTAAAATGACATTGTTTTCAGTATCAACTGATATTATTTCTAGATTTTGAACTGTTCTTTGAACATTACCCATTTGTCCAGGCATCTTTTTACCTTTTAATACATGCATTGGTAACATAGTACCTAGTGATCCAACACCTCTATGGTATTGTGATCCATGGCCCATAGGGCCAGTTGATTGATTGTGACGTTTTATAACGCCTTGGAATCCTTTTCCTTTACTGATTCCTGTAACATCAACAATTTCGCCTGCTTCGAAGATATCTACATTAATTGTTTGTCCTAGAGTGTAATTAGTTACATCTACTCCTCTAATTTCTCTTAAGAAGCGCTTAGGTGTTGTGTTAGCTTTATTTGTATGACCCATTTTTGGCTTATTGCTTAATTTTTCTCTAATTGAATCTGTTCCAAGTTGAATTGCATCATAGCCATCTTTTTCTACTGTTTTTATTTGAGTAACTACATTTGGTTCTACTTCAATAACAGTAACCGGAATTAATTTACCATTTTTAGTAAAAACTTGGGTCATTCCGATTTTCTTGCCTAAGATTCCTTTCATTATTTTTCCTCCTCAATTATTTTGTCTTTATTTCGATATCTACTCCGCTTGGTAAATCTAAATGAGCTAGTGCATCAATAGTTTCCTTATTTGGATTTTTGATATCAATTAGTCTTTTGTGTGTACGCATTTCAAATTGTTCACGTGAATCTTTGTCTTTATGTACAGCTCTTAAAATTGTAAATTTTTCGATTTCTGTTGGAAGTGGAACAGGACCTGAAATTTGGCCACCTGATCTTCTTACTGTCTCAACAATCTTCTTTGCTGCATTATCTAGAATTCTGTGATCATACGCTTTAATTCTTATACGAATTTTTTCTGTTGACATTATGAATCCTCCCTTCGCCTATATCTAGTATAGACTTGCTCCATGCAAATAACCCAATAGCAGATTAACAACTTAACCTGGCGTATCAGCAACCTTGCACATCTAAGCAGTCACACGTATCTAATTATAGCATGTTTTTTCTTTATTTGGCAATATTTTTTTTGATTTTTTATATTTTTTGGGGTAGATTTTATTATTTTAGAAATAATTATTTGTATTTATTTCTGGATTTTGATATACCTATTAACTTTAAAGATGCGGGAGTAATTAAAGATTTTCCAAACTTTTCATTGATATTATCAATAGTATTTTGTATTTCTTTATTTGCATCAGATATGTTGGATTCTGAGGTAAATAAATCTAATTGTTCTTCTTTATGGGCATTAAAATTGCTTAAGCGTATTCCTAGTAAGCGTAGAGGATCTTTTTTGTAACTTTTGCTAAATATATAAATAACAAGCTTATAAATTTCTTTTGTATCGTTAGTAAAATTATTAAAACTTGCTTGAGCAGAATAGTTTTCAAATTTATTATTTTTGTAGATTATGGCTACTGTTTTTGTATATAAATTTTTTTTCCGCAATTGTCTAGTTACTTCTGTTGTTTGTCTAAATAATATTTCTTTTATTTGTTCTTCGTCTTCTAAATCATGAGGCAAAGTTTCTGATAGACTTATACTTTGATTTTTACTTGTTTTTTCTTCAATTTTTGAATAGTCTATACCATTAGCGGCATTAATTAAACTTTGGGCTTGATTTTTAAAATATTTTTGAAGTATTTTTTCGTTGGCAGATGCTAAATCTTTAATTGTATAAATTTTTAGTTTATTTAAAATTGCTGTTGTTTTTTTGCCACACATAAATAACTCATTTACATCTAGTGGCCATAATTTTTCTTTTATTTCATTTTTAAATAAAGTATGTACTTTATCTGGTTTTTCAAAATCTGAGGCCATTTTGGCGCATAATTTATTATTACCTATACCAATGTTAACTGTATAGCCAAATCTTTTTTTTATTTCATTTTTCATGTCGTTTGCAAGCTTTATATAATCATTATATAAATATGTAGTTCCTGACATGTCTAAAAAGCACTCATCTATGGAAAATCTTTCAATTACAGGAGAATAATTTTTTAAATAAGTATATAATTCTAATGATTTTTGATAATACCATTCATAATTAGGAGGATAAATTTGAAGATTAGGGCATATTTTTTTAGCTTGATATATTGTTTGGGCTGTTTGTATGCCATATTTTTTTGCTATGGGAGATTTGGCAAGGACAATTCCTTTTCTTTCTTTTTCATCACCACCTATAATTGATGGTATTTTTCTTATATCTTGTTTAAATCCATTTAATAATAGATAAGTTGCAGTCCAAGAAAGAAAAGCATTATTAACATCAACATGAAAAACTATCTTTTCTTTCATAAAACCACCTTCTTTAATATTATAGAACATTTTTTCGTTTTGCTCAATAATCACAAAGAAAAACTTTTTTGTTTGTAATTTTTTAGTTTACATATTATTTTTAATAATTGGTTCATAATAATTGTAGATGGGTAGTGATAGAATGAATAAATATGAAATTAATATCTATGAACAAATTTCTAGAAATATTAAAAAGTACAGAATGTTAGCTGGCATTACTCAAGCTGAACTTGCGGAGAGAGTTGGAGTTTCACATGAGTTTATTAGAAGAAATGAATCTAAAAAAGGAGTTAAATCATTTTCTGTTGATACTTTATGGAAAATATCTTTAGCTTTAGATATTGATCCTGGTAAATTATTTGAAATAGATATGGAAGAATTAATAAATACTAAAAAATAATGCTTAAAATTGAAGCATTATTTTTTTATTAAAGTATTTCCTGTCATTTCTTTTGGAATTTCTAAGTCCATTAGTTGTAATATAGTAGGTGCTATATCACATAATTTTCCTGAAGAAAGGTTTATATTTTCTTTTGTGATTATAAAAGGTACCACATTAGTAGTATGTGAAGTTAAAACATTATTGTTATCATCTAACATTTCTTCACAATTACCATGATCGGCTGTTATTACCATTATGCCATCTAATTCTTTAATTTTTTGATATATTTTTTCTAAACATTCATCAACTACTTCAACGCCTTCAATAGCCGCAGATAATACTCCAGTATGTCCTAACATATCTCCATTAGCAAAATTAAGTATTATTAAATCATAATTTTCTAACTCTTCTAATAAAGTAGCTGTTATTTTGTAAGCACTCATTTCTGGTTGTAAATCATAAGTGGCTACTTTAGGAGAAGGTATTAATATTTTCTTTTCGTTAGCGTATTCAATTTCTTTTCCACCATCAAAGAAAAAAGTAACATGAGCATATTTTTCTGTTTCTGCAATTCTTAATTGGGATTTTCCTAATTTAGAAACATAGTCACCTAAACTATTAAGTAATATGGGATCATCAAAAGCATGAGGAGCAAGAACAGTTTTAGTTACAGGAAACATTGTTACTACTTTTACGTTGTTAAATTTGATTACATCCATATTATTAAAATCGGGATTAGTTATAGCGGTAAATAATTCTCGCAAGCGATCTTTTCGAAAATTAAATACTATTATTCCATCATTTTCGGATACATTTCCATCCTTATTAATTATTACAGGTTTTAAAAATTCATCAGTAATATTATTTTTATAACTATTTTCAATGTATTCTTGGATAGAAGTTGTTGTAGGAGCATTATTATTAACAATGGCATCATAGGCTAACTTTAATCTATCATAATTATTATCTCTATCCATAGCATAATATCTACCACTAATGGTTGCTATTTTGCCGCCTACTTCTTGTAGTTTTTGTTCTACTTTAGAAATGTATGAATATGAACTAGTTGGGGATACATCTCTACCGTCGGTAAAAAGATGAAGATATATATCTTGAACATTATTTTGTTTACACATATCCAAAATGGCAAACAAGTGATTTATGTGGGAATGAACTCCACCATCACTGATTAAGCCCATAATATGTAATTTGGAATGGTTGTTTTTTGTATGAGTTATAATTTCTAATATTTTTTCATTAGAAAAAAAGCTTTTATCTTCTATGGCATTGTTTATTATTTCTAAGGGTTGATATATTATTCTGCCGGCACCAATATTCATATGTCCTACTTCACTATTTCCCATTTGACCTGCTGGTAAGCCTACTGCTTTTCCAGAGGCTTCTAAAGTAGTGTGGGGATATTTTTCCCATAACATATTAAATATTTTATTATTAGCTAAATTTACAGCATTTCCATGATTATTTTTTCTTAATCCATAACCATCTAAAATTGTTAACAAGAGTGGTTTTTTCATCTTAACCTCCTATTTTTGTATCATTCAAACAGAAAATTGCATAAATGGGGATGTAGCGAACATCTTTTTTAGTAGAAAAATTATTTTCTGTTATTCGATAAGCAACAGTAGTAGTATATTTTTTCATAAATACCGAAAGGGATTTAGCTTTAGAATCTGTTTTTGTTATTATTTCTATTGGTATAATTTGTCCCATCCTATTTTGTACTATAAAATTAACTTCTGCTTTACCTGCCGATTGATAATAATATAGGGTATATTCTCCTTCTACTAAAGTTTTAGCTATGTGATTTTCGTAAAGAATTTCTTTTATCTTTTCATCTTGCATAAATTGTTTTAAATTTAAATGAAGCATGCTAAAAAGTAACCCATCATCAGGAAGATAAAGTTTGAAACTATCTGTTTCTTTACAACTACTTAATGGTGATTTTACTGTTTTGACTTTATAGCTACGATATATAAGCTGATTATTTACGAGATAATTTATACAGCTCTCATAATCTTTTGCTCTCTTTCCGGTTCCCATTAGACCATATTGAAATTTTTTGTTAATTTTTTGTAATTGTTCAGGAATAGAATTTAAAACTTCTAATCCTCTAGGAATATCTATTAAAGTTTTATTTAAAGCTATTTCTTTTTGTAGAATATCAATTATTTTTTGTTTTATGGCATCTAGTTCATAGAAACTTTTTCCATTTATACTGGCATTTATTACTTCGGGATAGCCGCCTGTTGTTAAATATTCATAAAAATGATCTAATGCTACTTTATGAAAGGGACAGGTCTTATGCTTTTGAAAAGATTGTTTGATTAATTCTGCTAAGCTTTTTTCTCCTAAGGCCCATAAATATTCTTCAAAATCTAATTCATACATACCTTTAAATTGTAACTCTTCCCCTTTAAATTCTGATAATTTTTCCTTTTTAGATGTTATAGCTATAATATGGTATTTACTATGTTCACTACCAAATAATTTAAGACCTTTAACAATATTAATATTTGCTAAATTATCTAAAATAACTAAGGTATCTTCTTTTAAAATTGTTTCTCCTGAAATAAGTGATAAATTCAGAATTAATTTGTCAGTGGATTTTTCTTTGGCAAATAAGTTAATAAGTTGTTTATTATTAGCAGTATTAAAATATACCACGTTTTTATATTCTTTTTTACCAAAAGATAAGACTGTAAAAGTTTTCCCTATTTGTTTGGGTCCATAAATTATTAATGGTTTTCTGATAATATCTTTTTGCCATTTTTGAAGAAAATTTTCTATCTTACGTTCCATAAACTGTTGCCTCCCCACATATTTTCTAAATTTAGTATAATATTGAGAGTGATTTTTGTCAAGAAACTTCTATATTTAGAAAAGAAAAAAAGCAGTTGTTTGCTTTTTAAATTGATAATAATGGTTTATTAAATTCTAATCTTAATTTATCAGCTATGGTAACTATAAATTCAGAATTTGTTGGTTTGGCTTTATCAATATCAACACTATGTCCAAAAATGTCTTCCATTAATTGCCAATTGCCACGATTCCAACTTACTTCAATAGCATGTCTAATTGCACGTTCAACTCTTGATACGGTAGTGTCAAATTTTTTAGCAATTTCAGGATATAATTCTTTTGTTATTCCGCCAACTATTTCAGGATTTTTATAAACTAAAGAAATCCCTTCTCTAATATATTGGTAACCTTTTATGTGTGAAGGTACACCTAATTCATGTAAGGTTTTGGTGATAGATATCTGTAAATTATTATGAAATAAATCAATTGATTCTCCACCATAGCTAATTCCACTCATAACATCAGTAATTTTATTTTCAAGATCGGGTAATTCAAATGGTTTAAGCATAAAATAGCTAACACCCATTTCAGAAACTTTTCTTATCATATCTTGTGTATTATAAGAAGTTAATACTATAACTTTTTTGTCGATTTTCTTATTATTCATAAATTCCAAAATGCTTAAGCCATCTTTTAAAGGCATAATTAAATCTAATATTATTAAATCAAATTCTTTTTGTTTCTTTTCAATTAAATTAATTCCTTCTGCTCCATCATGTGCTTCTAAAGCAATTTTAATAGTTGAGCTTTTTGTAAAATACTCCTTTATCATATCTACTAAATTTTTGTTGTCATCAATAACTAACACTCTTGTTTTTTCCATTTTCTCTCCTCTCAATTATTACTACCACGCAATTATAATTATATTACAACTTTTACTAAATTCAAGAAAAAAAATTAACAAGTTTTGTCGAATTTGTCAATTTAGTTATTTTTTAGTATTTTTAAGATTTTTTTTAGAGAAGTAGGATTTAAACTTAAACCACCAAGTAAATATCCATCAAGTAAAGTGCTTTCTTGAAAAATTTTTATATTATTTGTATCTATACTTCCGCCATATAATATTTTATTATGAGGAAAATTTTGCTTTAAGATGCTCAAATTTTGTTCTAGTTCTGTAATATTGGGAATTAACCCAGATCCTATTGCCCATAATGGTTCATAAGCTATTATAAGTTTATTAACTTCTTCTTTTGTTAAATTGTTTTTTAATTTTTTTGCTGCATTAGTTAATTTTTCTGAGGTTAAATTTTCTTGTTTTTCTAATAAAGTTTCTCCTAAACAAACGATAGGAATAATATTATTTTCTAATAAATTTTTTATTTTTAGATTTATATCATTTTCAGTTTCATGGAAAGATGTTCTTCTTTCACTATGTCCAACAATACAATATTTAACATTGTAGGAAGCTAGTTGGGAAGCGGATATTTCTCCTGTATGCGCACCTTTGGAAAATTTACTTACATCTTGAGCTCCTAAACTAATATTAGTTAAATTAAAATTACTGATATTTATAGCTGTAGGGCATAAAATAACATCAGCTGTGGCAGCTATTTCTTGTAATTCTTTTTGATAATCAATAAATTCATTTTTAGTAAAATTACATTTATTATTTAAAACAAGCATTTTTTATTCTCCTTTTATTTTATGAATAATTTTTGATATCAAGCCAAATCTATTTTCACTTTTTTTAGTAGCGATGGCTCTTTTATAAACATCTAAAACGTGAATAGCATAGTAAGTGGAGCTATATTGTTCTGCTTGAATTCTAGCTTGACTATTTAATTTTTTTAATTTGTCTTTATTTTTATATAAATCCATAATTCTTGCCACATATTCTGATTGAGTTTTAAAAAATAAACCATTTAGTTCATCAGTTACCATGCTTTTAAATGCTTCATCTTCCATGCATATGGGAACTACACTAGAGGCCATGGCTTCTATTATCGTTAAGCCTTGAGTCTCAGTTTTAGAAGCTGTTGCGAAAACATTAGCACAGTGATAATAATAAGGCATTTCTTTCCATGCTACTTTGCCAGTAAAAATACATTTTTCAGAAATATTTAGCTTTTTAGCATAATTTTCATATTTTTCTTTATCTGGTCCATCGCCGACAATTAAAAGTTTAATATTTTTAGATAATTTTACTAATTGAGCTTGAGCTTCAAGTAAAAATTCAACATTTTTTTCTTCGGCTAATCTACCTACAAAAAGAATAATAAAATCCTTTTTTGATATTTTTAAATGCTTTTTTAAATCTGAAATTTCTTTAGCAGTTATATTTTCTTTATAAAAGCGTTCAACTTCTATTCCTGTAGGAATAATATGAATGTTTTTTTCAAATTTATATTTATCTTTAAATAATTTATAAGTTTTAGCAGTTGGAACAATTAATTCTGTTGCGGTAGTATCACAATAAAATTTAGTAAAATATTCAACTAATTTTTTGCTAGATTTTTGAAAATAACCTTTTGTTATGTAATGAATATAATCTTCATACATTGTATGATAAGTATGGACTAAAGCTATATTATATTGCTTGGCTAGAAGTCTAGCAAAGGTTCCGATAGCAAATTCTGTTTGAGAATGAATTACATCTAATTTCCAACTTTTTATTTTGTTTACTGCTTGAATAGGATAAATGCTTGTTAGGCGTGAATCATAAATCCCTGTTTTAATACCAGGAATTCGTAAAATTTTTTCTTTTTCATCATATTCATACTTAAAACTTGTTAAATTAGCAGTTACAACATATACTTCATGCCCTAATTTTTCTAAAGCATGTTTTAGCATTACTTCACTTGTAACTAAACCACTAATATAAGGGGTATAAGTTTCAGTAAATATTCCTATTCGCATGGTTTCACTTCCTTATAGCTTATTACCTTTAAGAGATTCTTTTACTTCTTCTCTTTGTTTTAAAAAAGTAAGTTTTCCATTTATTTCTCCTAAGTTTTCAAATCCTTGCATTATTAAGGTATTTGATAGTGAAGTATCTTCTTTGCTTATAGAAATAAAGACATCTTCCATATTTAAGATATTAAAAGCATATTCACTTGCTAAAGTTATTAAGGTTTTCGGAGATGTTTTTAAAGAGGTAAAGAATAAAGTACAAGCTTTTCGATCTTTTTCTCCTTGAAGGTAACAATAATCAGTTATTTTGTTTTCACTATTACATAGAAAAAGATTTTCATTTATATTTATTTGATTTTTTTTATTATTTTCATATTCTTCTTTTGTTTTAGTGGTTGCTATTAATTTTAAACTTTCACTAAGTTTAGAAGAAAGTTTTGCTCTTTTTTCAAAATTTTCAATCATAGCTATGTGATTTTTATTAAATGGATCTGCTATGAAAAATTTTTCTTTACTCAAAAAATCACCTACTTTATTGCTTCAATTCCGGGTAATTTTTTTCCTTCTAAATATTCTAATGTTGCCCCTCCTCCAGTTGAGACATGATAAATTTTATCTTTTACACCTGCTGTAGTAGCAACGGCAACGATGTCTCCACCAGCTAATATAGTTTTTATATTATTATTTACAATATAATTAAGAAGTTTATCAGTATTTATTCTATAATTATTAAATTCATATACACCTAAGGGACCATTCCATACAACTAGTTTTGCAGAGGATAAAATTTCTTCAAATAAGGCTGTTGTTTTAGGTCCTATATCTAGACCCATTTCATCATTTTTTATATTTTCTATTGTTGTTGTACGATATTTTTCATCATTTGTAAAAGTTTTACTAACAGCTATATCAATAGGTAAGACAATTTTGCTAGAATATTTTTTTAATATTTTTTTACAAAAATCAATATTTGCTTCATCTAGTAATGAAGTCCCTATTTCATAATTTTGAGCTTTTAAAAAGGTAAAAGCCATTCCGCCACCAATTAATATTTTGTCAGCTTTTGTTACTAAATTTTCAATTACTCCGATTTTATCATTTACTTTTGCTCCACCTAAAATAACTACAAAGGGATGTTCTGGATTATTTAAATTATTTAAAGCAGTTAATTCTTTTTCAATTAAAAAGCCAAAGGTAGAAGGTAAATATGTAGCAATTCCTACATTAGAGGCATGGGCTCTATGAATGGTTCCAAAAGCATCATTTATAAATATTTCCCCTAGAGAAGCCCAATATTTACCAAGTTCTTCATCATTAGAACTTTCTTTTTTGCCAGTTAAATCTTCATATCTAGTATTTTGAAGTAATATGATATCTTGGGGATGCATATTGGCTATGGTTTGCGTTACTTCTTTACCTCGTGTTTTATTTACAAATAATACTTTCTTATTTAATAATTCACTTAATCTAAGGGAAACTGGTAATAAATCATTTTTTACTAAATCGGCTTCTTCTTTTATTCTACCAAGATGAGATAATAAAATAATTTTGGCATTTTGCTTTATACAATAATTTATTGTTTCTAAGGCTGCTTTAATTCTAGTATCATCAATTATTTTTCCATCTTTTATGGGAACATTAAAATCACAACGGATAATTACTTTTTTATTATTTAAATTAAATTCATTTAATTTTTTCATTTTAATTCTCCTATTTTGTTACTTTTAAAAAAAAAGGATAAGTCCTTTTATTTTTCCATTAAATATTTGGCTGTTCTTATCATTTGAGCTGTATATCCCATTTCATTATCATACCAAGATACTACTTTTATTAGTTGGCTACCATTAACATCTAAAACTGAAGTTGATAAGCCATCGACTAAGGAACCACAACGTCTACCAATAACATCACTAGAAACTATAGGGTCTTCAGTGTATTGTAAAGTTTCATTTTGGGAATTTTTTAAGGCTTCATTAATTTCGGTAACAGTAACATTTTTACTTAATTCTAAAACTAAATCTACAACTGAGCCAGTTGGAACAGGGACTCTCATAGCTACTCCTTCGAGTTTTCCTTCTAAGTTAGGGCAAACTTTACCTATAGCTGATGCTGCTCCAGTGGATGCAGGGATAATATTAGCAGCACAAGCTCTTCCACGTCTAGCCTTTATTCCTTTTTTATGAGGAACATCTAAAGTTGCTTGATCGTTGGTGTAAGCATGAACTGTGGTCATATATCCTTTATTTATTCCAAATTTTTTATCTAAAATATCAACTACTGGGGCTAGACAATTAGTGGTACAACTTGCTGCGGAAATAATTTTTTCTTCTCCTGTTAATATAGTATGATTAACATTATATACTACAGTTTTTACATCACCTTTAGCAGGAGCAGAAATTATAACTTTTTTGGCTCCAGCATCTATATGAGCCATGGCCTTTTCTTGTGATGTAAATAAGCCTGTACATTCTAATACTACATCAATATCTAACTCTTTCCAAGGTAAGTTAAGAGGTTCTTTTTCAGCATATACTTTTACTTTTCTAGCACCAATTATGATACTATCTTCAGTATTACTTATTTCATCAATTCTATAATTTCTGTGATTAGTATCATATTTTAGTAAATAAGCTAATTGCTCTGCATCAGTTAAATCATTTATTGCTACTACTTCAAAATCTTTATCTTCTTCCATTAAACGAAAGGCTAATCTTCCTATCCTTCCAAAACCATTTATTGCTACTCTAATCATTTATAATCCTCCTTACTATCATTATATATTTTTATTAATTTTCTTTCAATAATTTTGCTTTTTTTTGACATTTTTAGTGTAAAAAAATCCACAATTAATGTGGATAGTTTTTAATCACTAAAATAACTATTACCAATAAATTCTCTTAAAATTGAATCTTGAGGAATAGCATCAGCAGGGATTGGTAAAAAGAGCTTTAAGAAATTAATTAAACGTTTTGCTTCATCATAATAAGGAGAATCTACTGGTACTGAATATAAAAGGGGTTCTACGTAAGTTTTTAAAACTCCTATTTCATATATAGCTGCTGTATTTATTGTATAATCTGCCTCATCTTGATAAGGGAATATATATTTTTCTTCTCCTCTTCTAACACTAGGCCATTGTTTTAATGTTTGTTCAACTTTTAAGTTTCTGGTTCTATTATCTCTAATTATTCTTCTTAATAATCTATTGTCTGTTGTGGAAATACGATTATGATTATCCATATTTAATTCTGTTAAAGCAGATATATATATTTTATATTTTTTATCACGACTAATATTTGTTAATATTTTATTATCTAGAGCATGAATTCCTTCTATTAAAATAATATCATTATCTTCAACTTTCATGGTTGATTTGAATTCTTTTTTACCTAAGACAAAATTATAGGTTGGAATTGTTATTTCTTCATGTTTTAATAAACTTTCAATTTGCTTATCAAAAAGTTTTAAATCTAAAGCTTCAAGACATTCAAAATCATAATTTCCTTGTTCATCTTTAGGGGTATTAATTTTTTCTAAAAAATAATCATCCATAGAAATTACTTTAGGATTTAAGCCAAAAGATTTAAGCAATAAACATAATTTTTTTGAAGTTGTTGTTTTTCCGGATGAAGAAGGTCCTGCTATTAAGACTATTTTTATATCTTTTCTATTATTTATATCTTTGGCTATTCTTAATAATCTATTATTTTGTAATGTTTCATCTATTTTTATTAAGTCATTAATTTTACCTAATGATATAATTTCATTTAAATCTACAGAACTTTTTATATTTAAGATGGCTCCCCATTCACGATATTCTCTAAATACTTTGAACATATTAGGATGGTGTTTATACTTTGTTATTTTATCAGTTACATAGACAGTTGGAAATTGTAAAATAAAACCATTATCTTCTATATATGTTAGATCAAAGGCTTTAACATATTCTGTTGTTGGAGGCATTAAATCATAAAAGTAATTATATAAATTTTCTAATCTATATAAAGTTATATAAGTATCCGTATTATATTTCATTACGCCTGCTTTTACGAAATCCCCTATTTCTTCAAAGTATCTAATTGCTTCTAATCTGTCAATTGTTGCTTTAGTTATAGGCATATTAGCATTAATTATAGATTTCATCATATCCTTTATGGCAGCGACTTTAGTTTCAGTTAATTTAAAATTGGATTCTATATATATTCCTTTGTCTAAAGAATGTTGAACATTTATATCAGCATTAGCCCCGTATAATTTTTTTACTGAATAAAGCATTATAAAAATAAGAGCATTAATATGACATCTATTTCCTGCGGAACTTGTTAAATCAAGAAATTCAATAGTAGCTTCTTCTTTTAAGGTAGTAGTTAATTCTTTAAGATGATTATTAACTTTGGCTAATAAAATTGGATATTTAAAATTACTTTGAAATTCTTTAGCAATTTCTTGTAAAGTTATATCCTTATTATATTTATATTTTTTATTGTTGATAATAACATCTACTGTTTCTATCACTTTATCACCTCTATTATATAAATAAGTATAACATATTTTGTCATATTATTATATGCATATTTTTTTTAATTTACATAATAATATTTATTAGGTGATGATATGAATTTAGTTCCAGTTGTAGTAGATAAAGAATTAGATGGTGAAAGAAGTTATGACATTTTTTCTAAATTATTAAAAGAAAGAATAATTTTTATTAGTGGGGAAATAAATGATGCTTTAGCAAATAGTGTGGTAGCAGAGCTTTTATATTTAGATTCATTAAATAATGATGATATTTCAATATATATAAATTCTCCAGGGGGATCTATTTCAGCGGGATTAGCAATTTATGATACCATGAATTTTGTTAAAAGTGATATTTCTACTATATGTATTGGCTTGGCAGCCAGTATGGGAGCATTCTTATTAACAAGTGGTACTAAAGGAAAAAGAATTATCTTGCCTAATGCGGATGTTATGATTCATCAGCCTTTAGGTGGAGCTCAAGGTCAAGCATCAGATATTAAAATTGCGGCTGATCGAATTGATAATTTAAAAATGCGCCTTAATAAAATTTTAGCTGAAAATACTGGGCAAAAATTAAAAAAGATTGAAACAGATACAGAACGAGATAATTATTTAAATGCTAAAGAGGCTTTAGAATATGGACTTGTGGATAAAATAATAAAATAAAACAGGCTTTAAGAAGTCTGCTTTTTTAAAATGTCTGATAGTTCTTTAATTTTTCGTAAGCGATGATTCAAGCCTGATTTTGTTATTTTTTTACCAGTTTCATAAGATATTATTTCTGCTAATTCTCGAAGAGAGGCTTCAGGATATTTTTTTCTATATTTTAATGTTTCTTTCGTTTTATCATCTAGTAAATCTATACTTTTTGTTTTTTCTATAAGTTCAATTTGTTTTAGTTGTAAATTAGCAGTGGCAATTACTTTATCAATATTTGCTTGTTCACAATTATTAAGACGATTAGTTTTATTTTTTTGTTCATGATAAACTCTAATATCTTCAAAGTACATAACTGCTTTATTGGCTCCTAAAATTTTTATAAAGTCACTTATTTTTTCAGCTTCTTTGATATAAATCATAAAGCCTTTTTCTCTATTTAAAATCTTAGCATTAAGTTCAAAGATATTTAATAATTTTTGAACAAAAGTTGCTTCTTGGGGAGTTGTGATTAAAAGTTCCATATGATATCTAGAAGTTTTAGGATCATTTATACTTCCAGTTGCTAAAAAAACGCCTCGTAAATAAGCTCTAATTTCTTCATTGGCACCTACTATATATGTTGGAGGAGTTGGTAATATAGTGTTATTGTTATCATAATAACCAATATCTTGTAAAATAAAATTTATATTTTTACTTATAGTTAATTTATATAAGGAATTTTTATTAAAATTAAGATTTCCAACAGTTTCTTGAATTATTTCAGTTGTATATAACATATTGATAAAAGTAGTTATTCTGTTTAAAGTAAAAATATTTTCTGTTGTTAAAGATAATGTATTATTTTCAATTGTACCATTATTTCTGATAAAGCCTGAAAGTTCTGCTATTATTTCAGATTTAGAATTTTTAAGAGTAGTTATTTCTTCTTTAATAGTAGTTGTATATGACATTTTATTCTCCTTTTATAGCTTAGATGATTCCTTTTTTCTTATTAATTTTTGTTTACTATATAAATTATTTTTTTGTTTTAAAGTAAATATTATTAAAAAAATGCCTGCTAAAATAAATATTAGTGAAATAATTTGAGCTATTTTGATTGGACCAAGCATTAAAGAATCTGTTCTTAAACTTTCTATAAAAAAGCGTACAATTCCATACCATATTAAATATATACTGGTTAATTGACCAACTTTTAAGTTTTTATAAAATTTTCTTAAAATTAATAAAACACAAAAGCCTACAAAGCAAGCAAGTGATTCATAATAAAAAGTGGGATGATGATATTTTCCTAATATAAACATTCCATTAATTATAAAAGTTGGAATTTTTAAATTTTTAAGAGTAGTTAAATTGGTTGCAGGCCCATAGGCTTCACTATTAAAAAAATTTCCCCAACGGCCTATAGCTTGTCCTATAATTAAACTAACAACAATTATATCTAATAGTTTTAAAAAGTTTAGGTTATATTTTTTACAATAATAAATTATAAAAAGGGCAGCTGCTATAATTCCCCCATGGATAGCTAAACCGCCATTCCATACGGCTATTATTTCTAAAGGATTAGCAAGATAGTAATTAATATTAAATAATACATAGTAAAGTCGGGCTCCCAAAATACCAATTATAACAGCATAGAAAAATAAATTAACAAGATGCTCCTCAGGTAAATTGTTTTTTTTAGTTTCTTGAGCAAATAGCCAGCCTCCTAGTAGTAGACTTAAGAAAATAAAAATTGAATACCAATATATTTGAATAATACCTAAATCTAATGCTACTCTATCCATTTTTTTTAACCTTCTTTAAAATATTTTTGATAATTTTTTCCATTATAAAATTGGTAATTGAAAGAATGATGGCTACAAAAAATACTATAATTAAATTATTTATATTGAAATGTCTCCCTAAAGCCCAATCAATTAATTTTAAATCAAAGACATTAATACAGGGATAAAATAGCCCTAAAGTTAAACCGGTTATAGGAATAGTTAAAGTAACTAAAATGGGTTTTATAGTGATATTTAAAATATAAGTGATAAAGACAATTATAAAAGACCATAATATAAGATGATTTTCATCAATATATATACTTTTAAAGAAACTTGTAACTAATATAAAGACTAAAGTATATCCTACCATGTAAATAAACCATTCAATTAATTTATCAAGATATAGATAGTTTTTCTTAGTTACTTTTTTCATGTTTTCACCTCTTAAAGAATCTTTTTTAAAAATTGGCCTGTATATGACTCTTTAACTTTTGCTACTTCTTCTGGTGTACCTGTTGCGACAATTGTTCCTCCTGCATCTCCACCTTCTGGACCTAGATCTATTATATAATCTGCAACTTTTATAACATCTAAATTATGTTCTATAACAACTACAGTATCTTTATTATCTACTATTTTTTGTAAAATTGCAAGTAATCGCTTAATGTCATCTATGTGTAAGCCGGTAGTTGGTTCATCTAAAACAAATAATGTTTTTCCAGTAGCCTTTTTTTGCAATTCTTTGGCTAATTTTACTCTTTCAGCTTCTCCTCCTGATAATGTAGGAGCACTTTGACCTAATTTTATATATCCTAATCCAACATCTTCTAATACTTCCAATTTGTGTTTTATTTTAGGAATGTTTTCAAAAAATTTAATGGCCTCAGTAACACGCATATCAAGTACTTCAGCTATATTTTTACCTTTATATTTTATGTTAAGAGTTTCTTTATTATATCTAGTTCCATGACAAACTTCACATGGGACATAAACATCGGGTAAAAAGTGCATTTCTATTTTTTTGACTCCATCGCCTCGGCAAGCTTCACATCTGCCACCTTTAACATTAAAAGAAAATCTATTTTTTTCAAAGCCATACATTTTTGCTTCTTTTGTAGTAGTAAATACTGTTCTGATATCATCAAATACACCAGTATAAGTTGCTGGGTTAGAGCGAGGTGTTCTACCTATAGGATTTTGAGAAATTGCTACTAATTTATCAATATTTTCTTTTCCTAATATTTTTTCATGAGCACCTGGCTTTTCTTTACTTTTATAAAGATATGTGGCTAAAGATTTACAAAGAATTTCATTTATTAATGTTGATTTTCCACTTCCAGAGACACCTGTTATACAAGTAAATGTTCCTAAGGGAATATCAACATTAATATTCTTTAAATTATGCTCTGTTGCACCTTTTATTTTTAAGAATTTTTTATTGCCTTTTCTTCTTTTTTTTGGAGTTTCAATACTTTTTTTGCCACTTAAGTATTGTCCTGTAATGCTTTCAGCATTTTTCATTACTTCGGCAGGACTACCTTCAGCAACAACATATCCACCAGCATCTCCTGCTCCTGGACCAATATCAACTAGATAGTCACAAGCAAGCATAGTATCCGTATCATGTTCTACTACTATTAAAGTATTGCCTAAATCTCGCATCTCTTGCATTGACTTTATTAGTTTTTCATTATCTCTTTGGTGAAGCCCAATACTAGGTTCGTCTAAGACGTATAAAACACCTGTTAGATGAGAACCAATTTGAGTTGCTAAACGGATACGTTGAGCTTCTCCGCCAGATAAAGTTCCCGCTTGCCTATTAAGTGTTAAGTATTCCAAACCAACATTAGATAAAAAATTTAGACGATCACTTATTTCTTTTAAAATTAATTTAGCTATTTCTTTTTGTTCTTCTCCTAATTTAAGATTTTGAAAAAAAGGTAGTAATTCTTTAATACTCATTTTAGTAACTTCGTAGATATTTTTATGAGCTATTTTTACTGATAAAACACTATCTTTTAGTCGAGCTCCATGACAAGTATCACAAGTATGCTCTATCATATAATGTTCTAACCATTCTCTAATCCAAGTAGAACTTGTTTCCATATATCTTCTTTCAAGATTATTAATAATTCCTTCATAAAAATCTTTAGAATTATATTTATTACCACTTTTTGATTGATATTGAAAATGAATTATTTCATCGGAACCATATAAAATTATTTGTTGTTGTTTCTTAGTTAATTTTTTCCAAGGTTTAGATAAACTAATTTTATAATGTTTAGCTACACATTCTAATTTTTTATAATCTATTCCTTCTACATCATCAGTTAAGGTTTTAATACAACCTTCAGCTATAGATAAATCAGTATTAGGTATAAGTAATTCTTCGTCAATTTGAAGATTCATACCTAACCCTTTACAGTCTGGGCAAGCACCATAGGGAGCATTAAAACTAAACATTCGAGGTTCTAATTCCGGTAAAGAAAATTCACAATATGGACACGCAAAAGATTCAGACATAACAATTTCTTTTTTATTATCTCCTAAGATTTCAATAACAACTTTACCTTCTGATAATTTTGTAGCAGTTTCTATGGCTTCAAACAAACGACTTCTAGAGTCTTCTTTAAGAATGATTCTATCAATGATTACATCAATTTTATCTTTTTTATTTTTTTCTAAGATTATTTCTTCACTTAAATCTTTTATTTCATCATTAACTCTTACTCTTACATAGCCTTCTTTTCTTAGGTTATCAAATACATCTTTATGAGTTCCTTTTTCACCATGTACTACTGGTGACATTATTATCATTTTAGTACCTAGTGGATATTCCATAATTTTATTAGTCATTTCTTCTACACTTTGACTACTGATAGCAATATTATGAGTTGGACAATAGGGTACTCCTACTCTAGCAAAAAGTAAACGTAAATAATCATATATTTCTGTTACTGTTCCTACAGTTGAACGAGGATTATTATTAGTTGTCTTTTGATCAATACTTATAGCAGGAGATAATCCTTCTATGCTATCAACATCGGGTTTTTCAGATCCTCCTAAAAATTGTCTAGCATAAGCGGATAAGCTTTCAACATAACGTCTTTGTCCTTCGGCATAGATAGTATCAAAAGCTAAAGAACTCTTACCACTACCAGATAATCCTGTCATTACAATTAATTTATTTTTAGGTAAAGTTAAATTTATATTTTTTAAATTATTTTCTCTAGCACCTTTTATAATAATTTCATCCATTTAAATCACCTGTTTCATTTATATTTTTTTATTATCTACTTTTTATTTCAAATAAAATATCTCGTAGTTCCATAGCTCTTTCAAAATCTAAATTCTTTGCGGCTTCTTTCATTTCTTGTTCAATGGCATCAATATTTTTGGCAATTTCTTTTTTAGTAAGCTTTTTAGGCTTTTTAGATTCTCCTCCAGCAATGTTGCTTATAACATCATGTATTTCTTTTTTTATGGTTTGAGGAATAATATTATGTTTTTTATTATAATCTTCTTGAATAGATCGACGTCTAGCTGTTTCAGCAATAGCATATTGCATAGAGGCAGTTATTTTGTCTCCATACATTATAACATGCCCATTAGCATTTCTAGCACAACGACCCACTGTTTGAATAAGACTTCTGTTGCTTCTTAAAAAACCTTCTTTGTCAGCATCTAATATAGCTATTAAAGATACTTCAGGGATATCAATTCCTTCTCTTAAAAGATTTATTCCTACTACTACATCATATTTTCCAATACGTAAGTCATGAATTATCTGCATTCTTTCTAATGTTTTGACTTCCGAATGAAGATAGGCAACTTTTACATCTAATTCTTTTAAATAATTGGTTAATTCTTCTGCCATTCTTATTGTTAAAGTTGTTATTAAAGTTCGTTCATTTTTTTCTATTCTTTCTTTTATTTCCCCAACCAAATCATCTATTTGACCTTCTGTTTTTCTAACTTCTATTGTAGGATCTAATAAACCTGTTGGACGGATAATTTGTTCTACATATTCATTATTTGTATGTTCTAATTCTAAATCTCCTGGAGTTGCTGAAACATAGATTACTTGATTTATTTTTTTTTCAAATTCTTCATATTTTAAGGGTCTATTATCAAGGGCACTTGGTAATCTAAAACCATAATCTACTAGGTTCATTTTTCTAGCTCTATCACCATTGTACATGCCTCTAACTTGAGGTAGTGTTACATGGGATTCATCAACTATTAAAAGATAATCTTTAGGAAAGAAATCCATTAATGTTGTAGGAGTTTCTCCTTTTTTTCTACCCGCCATAGGAGCAGAATAATTTTCTATACCTGAACAAAATCCTGTCTCGGCTAACATTTCTAAATCATAATTGGTTCTTTGCTCTAATCGTTCAGCGGCAACTAATTTATTTTCTTCTTTAAGTTCTACTAAACGCGCTTTTAATTCATTTTTTATACGTATAAGGGCTTCTTGTAATTTGGTATCACTTATAACAAAGTGACTAGCTGGAAAAATACTTACATTTTTTAAATTTTCTGTGACAACTCCTGTTAAAGTATCAATGGCACTTATGCGATCTATTTCATTATCAAAAAATTCTATTCGATAACCTGTTGTTTTTTGGTTTGCTGGAATAATTTCTAAGACATCTCCTCTAACTCGGAAAGTTCCACGCTTAAAATCAAGATCATTTCTTTCATATAACATTTCAATCAATTTAGTTAAAACATTATTTCTTTCTATAATATCTCCAACTGATAAAGTTAACATTTTATTTTTATATTCTTCCACTTCACCGATACCATATATACAGGATACACTGGCTACTACTATAACATCTCTTCTGGATAAAAGAGCAGAGGTAGCAGCATGACGTAATTCATCAATTTCATCATTGATGGAAGAATCTTTTTCAATATATGTATCAGTTGAAGGAACATATGCTTCAGGCTGATAATAATCATAATAGGATACAAAGTATTCAACTTTATTTTCAGGGAATAATTCTTTTAATTCTCCATATAATTGACCTGCTAATGTTTTATTATGGGCTAACACTAAGGTTGGTTTATTTACTTCTTTAATAACATTTGCCATAGTAAAAGTTTTTCCTGTTCCTGTTGCACCTAACAAAACTTGTTCTTTTTTACCAGCTTTTATACCTTGAACTAGCTTTTCTATGGCTTGTGGTTGATCGCCACTAGGCTCATATTTTGATACTAATTTGAACATAATTGCCTCCTTTCTGTGATTATCTATATCTATTTGTTATTTTAATTTAGATTAGATGGTGAATATAACAAGGTTTTAATTTAATAATAGTAATAGTTTGAAATATTGAAGTTTTTTCGTCTACTTATTTTAGCATTTTTATAATGAAAAAACAAGGTACGTAAAGTATCCTTGTATTATTATGTCCATTTTCTAAATTGATAGTACTTCTTTTAAATTTTTATTTTAGTTTTTTTAATAATTGCTGTTTTTATTTTTTGAAAGGGTTGCTTGTATAATTAGATTTTCCGTCTTTTAACCTTCTATCTATTTCTTGTTCTATTCTTTCTTGTTCTTCATTCAATTCTTTTTGCATTATATCTAATTCTTTTTGTCTATCTACCATTGGACGAAATACCCTATTTACTGAATTATTTACGAATTGTTCTTTTTGTTCTCCCAATGCAGTAGAAAAGTTGTCTGACCACCCATTCCATTCATTAATCATTTGATAAAGTTCTTCATCTTCACTTAATTTTTTAGCACTTTGATATTCCCTAATCTTTGCTTCTACTTTTTCTATTCCTATCATTCTTTTAACTGTTTCATCCGATACAGTTTTATTTGTTATTTGCCAGTTTTTATCTGTAACAACATTATCATTTATTCTATATTGTGCTCGTTTTATTCTATCTATTTCATAGTGCTGTCCACTATAGAAGAAATAACCCCATTTGGCAAATGTTATCGGTGTTAGCTCTTCTTGTTTTTGGGCTATTACTTTTTTAATTATTTCACAAACCTTTTTAGGGAAAGGTTTTACTAATTTACCTGGTATAAGTTTACAATTTTTTTCAGCATAATCACCGCCAATTATTATATCTTTTTCTGTTGCATAAACTATCGCTTCTATTGTATATACATCATTATTGTAGCGGTTTCTACCATTTATATATATAGGTCTGTCATTTGTATATATAACATATGGCTTTAGCTTACCTTCTTCTACCATATTATAAAAATCCATTGTCAACACCTCTTATTTTATTTAATAATTTCTTATTGATTGCTTAGTTTTATAGTTTAAATTATTTTTCTTATAATAAAAAACTTATTTAGTAAATTTCTGCAATTGTTATCTTAGAAACTGGTGTTTTTTTATTTTTTATTATTTAAAAAATATTTTCTAGTAATTAATAATTATATTAATTGATATAATTAGTTTTATAATATTATAATAACATAGAAAAAGGGAAAAAACTATTAATTAATTTTTTTTAATAAAAATATGTTAAGATTTTTTTAAAATGATACTTTTTTAAGTATTAGACTAATAACAAATAAAGACAAGCTTTATTT
>CANRGD010000013.1 GCA_947630105.1 uncultured Bacilli bacterium
TTTAGAAATTTCGTGTCTTTTTGTAGTGTCTATAATATCATAAAATTTTATTCTTGACAAATCTTAGAATGTCAAAATAATTTTAATTAACAACAATTTCTTTTTAAGAACAAAATGATTTATTATAAAAATATCAAATTTTTCTACTATATAAAAAAAGACATTAAGTCTTTTAAATCTTTTATCTTATTTTTATATGTACATCTCTTAATTGTTGTTCACTAACTTCTAAAGGAGAGCCCATAAGCAAATCTGTTCCTCCAGCTGTTAGAGGAAAAGCAATTGTTTCTCTAATTGATTCTTCATCCAGTAGTAACATTAACATCCTGTCAATTCCTGGAGCCATTCCTGCATGAGGTGGAGCACCATATTTAAAAGCTTCATATAAGGCTTTAAATCTTTTTTCGATTTCTGCCTCCTCATAACCGGCTATTTCAAAAGCTTTTTTCATTATTTCTAAATCATGATTTCTAACTGCCCCACTAGACATTTCTACACCATTACATACAAAGTCAAATTGATAAGCCAAAATATCTTCTACTTTTTCTTTTTCTAAAGCTTCCATTCCTCCTTGGGGCATACTAAATGGATTATGATTAAAGATATATTTTTCTTCTTCTTCATCCCACTCATACATAGGCATGTCTTTAACTATACAAAATTTAAATTCATCTTTATTGATTAATTCTAATTTTCTTCCTAATTCATCTCTAATTAATCCTGCATATTTATAAGCTTTATTTCTATCTGCAATAAAGAAAATTACACTCTTAGGTTTCAACTTACCTATTTTTATTAAGTCATCTCTTTCATCTTCTGATAAGAATTTATCAATTGGTCCTGCAAAAGACATATCATCAAGTACCTTAAAATAACCAATACCAGGCATTCCAATACTATTAGCAAATTCTACTACTTCATTAAACCAAGAATTTGCTTTATCCGCAATATTATCAACTACTATACCCTTAACTACTACTCCTTTAAATGGTCTAAATGTTGTTTCTGCAAATACTTCCGTTAAATCAATTATTTCTAAAGGATTTCTTAAATCTGGTTTATCTGTTCCATATTTTTCCATAGCTTCTTTATATGTTAATCTTTGAAAAGGAACACTACTTACTTTTTTTCCTTTACCAAATTCTTTAAATGTATCATGAAAAATCTTTTCACCTACTTTTAAAACATCCTCTTCTTCAACAAAAGCCATCTCCAAATCCAATTGATAAAATTCTCCATACACTCTATCACTTCTTGCATCTTCATCTCTAAAACAAGGTGCTATTTGAAAATATTTATCAAATCCACTACACATTAATAATTGTTTAAATTGTTGTGGTGCTTGTGGTAAGGCATAAAATTTACCATGATATTTTCTTGAAGGTACAATAAAATCTCTTGCTCCTTCTGGTGATGAAGCTGTTAAAATTGGTGTTTGAATCTCTAAAAAATCTTCTTCTTTCATTAATTTACGTAAATAATCTATTACTTTTGATCTAAATATTATATTTTCCTTAACTTTTGGATTTCTAAGATCTAAATACCGATATTTTAAACGTACTTCTTCGGCTACTTCATGAGATGTAATTACCTCAAATGGTAAAACATTTTGCGCCTTTCCTAATACTTCTAATTCACTTACTAATAATTCAATTGTTCCTGTTACTATTCTTTCATTATAATCTTCTTCATTTCTTTTTCTAATTTTACCTTTTAAACTAATACTTGACTCACGCGTAATTCCCTCAAAAATACTATCATCATTACTTACGGTTTGTATTACTCCTGAATCATCTCTAATATCTACGAATATTACTCCCCCATGATCTCGAATATTTTCCACAAACCCCGCAATACGTACTTCACTACCTATCTCTTTTTCACTCAATTTTCCACATTTATGCGTTCTATATTTATTTTCCATCTGTTTTTCTCCTTTCTAATTCACATTTAATAAGTTCTAATGATTTATTTGGATTAGCTTGTCTATTTGATACTTTCATTGTTTGTCCAATAAAGAAATTAATAACATGTTTATTATCTTCTTCTATATATTGTCTTACTTGTTCTAAATTATCATCCATTACTTTCTTTATTAATTCTAGTAATTCATCTTCATCATTTATTTGCTTTAAATTTTCTTTTTTTATTAATTCTATAGGATCAATCTTCTCCTCTATTGCTTTATAAAGTATTTTCTTACCATGATCTAAGGAAATTTTTCCTTGGTAAACATACTCAATTACTTCACTTAACATTTTAGGACTAATAAATAATTCATCTACACTAATTTCCAATTTATTTAAAGTACTAAGTATACTTGTAGTTACAAAATTAACTGCTAAGGAAACATCACTTCCATAACTTAATACTTCTTCAAAATAATCTGAAATACTTCTAACTTTTGCTAATACTTTAGCATCACTTTTGCCTATATTATATTTATTAATATATTTTAAATATCTATCTAATTTTAATTCTGGTAAACTACTTCTTAATTCTTCTAAATATTCGTGCCTTAAAGGTGTACTTGGTATATTAGGTTCTATAAAATATTTATAATCAATCGCATCTACTTTTTCTCGCATAGAATATGTCTTTCCATCTTCTGCAATTCTTCTTGTTTCTTGAATAATTTTTTCTCCTTTATCAAGTAGTGCACTCTGTCTTTTTATTTCATATTCAATGGCAACTTTAACATTATTAAAAGCATTAATATTTTTCATTTCTACTTTTGTTCCTAATTTAGTACTTCCTTCTTCCATAAGAGAAATATTTACATCACATCGCATTTGTCCATAATTACTTTTAGCTTCACTTACACCTAAAAACAAAAATACATCTCTTAAATCTTCTAAAAAAGCAACAGCCTCTTCGCCACTTTCAATACAAGGCTCTGTTACTATCTCTATTAAAGGAATTCCACTTCGATTATAATCTATTAGTGAATATTTAGGATGATGTTCAAGTGATGCTGTATCTTCTTCTAAATGTAACTGATGTATTTTTACTCTTTTTATTTTATCTCCTACCAAAACATCTAAATATCCATTTACTCCCATTGGTTTAGTAACCTGGGTTATTTGATATCCTTTAGGCAAATCAGGATAAAAATAATTTTTGCGATCAAATATTACTTCATCAGGATTCTGACAATTTAAAGCCATCGCTGTTAGTAATGCTTTTCTACATGCTTCCTTATTAACAACTGGTAAAATACCTGGTAACCCTAAATCAACTGCTGCTACATTCGAATTAGGAAAAGTTGAAAAAGTATTAGGTGCTGAAGAAAAGTTTTTTGATTTAGTTTTAAGTTCACAATGAACTTCTAAGCCAATAACTACTTTATACATCTATCTCACCTACTTTAGCATATATATCTTTTAATCCTGTTAACTCCTCAATTTTTTGAGCAATATTCAAAATTAAAGCATCATCTTTAACTCTTCCTGTAATATTTAATCCTACAGGTAACTTATCAATCATTGTATAAGGAATTGTAATAGAAGGAAATCCACCAAAATTTCCCATCACCATATGATTTTCTAAAATCAAATATCGTGCTGATAATTTTTCGCTTCTACTATCAAAAGTAGGTGCCACTCCACCACTACAAGGAGCTATCATTCCATCATATTCTTCAAATAATTCTGTTATCTTATCTACAATTAATCTTCTTACTCGACAAGCATTCAAATATAATTTTTCCTGATTTTCTTTCTGTAAAATATAACTTCCTAAAACAAATCTTCTTTTTATTAACTCCGAAAAGCCCTCCGTTCGAGCATTAAAAATAATTTCTTCAATTGTATTTCCGACACCTCGAGGTCCAAATTGTATTCCTGTTAAATTAGCATTATTAGAAGTAGCTTCCGCACAACTAATACACATATAGGCTGGATATAAGGCCGTTAATAAATCCATATCAATAGATACTTCTTCAATAATAAATCCCTTATCTCGACATTTATCTAACATATCATGAAATGTAGTAATAACTTTTTTTAACACCAAATCATTTGTATCTTTATAAAAATCTTTTCCACATACTTCTTTAATATAAAATAATTTTTTCCCCTTTATATCATCATTCAAAGTATCCACATACTTAACATTTTCACTTTTAAGAGTAACCATATCAAGAGGATCTTGTCCTTTTAAAATATCTGTAACAAGAGCCGCATCTCTAACATTTCTACTGCATATTGCTACATGATCCAAACTAGAGGCAAAGGCAAATAAGCCATATCTAGAAATTCTTCCATATGTAGGTTTAAATCCCACTATACCTCCAAATCCAGCTGGTTTACGCACTGAATCTCCTGTATCTGACCCTATCGCAAATGGAACTATCCCTAAAGCAACACAAGCTGCTGATCCTGCACTAGATCCTCCAATCATTCTTTCTTTATCCCAAGGATTTCTAACTACTCCTGTATGCGCTGTAGTACCTGTTCCTCCCATAGCTAATTCATCTAACACTGTTTTTCCTACTAAAGTAGCTCCTGCTTTTTTTAATTTTTTATAAACTGTCGCATCATATACAGGTACATAATCCTTTAAAATATTTGAAGAAGCTGTCGTTAATATTCCCCTAGTAGAAAAATTATCTTTAAGTGCATAAGGAATGCCACTAAGTAAACTATCACTATCTTTAATTTTTACTTTATCAAGTATTGTTACAAAAGAATTATATTCATCTTGAAAATAATGGGCTAAAGAAGTAGCCTTTTCAAATACTTCTTCTTTAGTAATAACTTTTTTATCTAATAATTCTCTTATCTTGGTAATATTTTTTCCCCTATACATCTTCATCCACCACCTTTGGTACTTTTACTTGATCATCAATTTGATGCTTAGTATTTTCAAGTACTTCTCCTACTGTTAAATAATCTAAAATTTCATCTTCCCGCAAATTTACATCTGTATTTTTAAAAGGAAAAGTCATTGGTTCTACTTTCTCTATATTAGGTATTTTTCCGATTAGTTCCATTTGTTTTAAAATAATTTCAAATTCCTCTTGTAATGTTTTATATTCCTCATCTTTCATCTTAAACATTAATTTAGAAGCATATTCTTCTAATTTTTCTTTATCTATCATAAAAATCCCTCCAAAAAAAACACTAGTATCATCCCAAAGGGACGAAAACTAGTGTTCCGCGGTACCACCCTATTTATTATAAAGTATCCTTTATAATCACTCTTAAGTTCCATCAAACCTAGCATATATAACGGTATGCTCCCGACTTAGTCTACTAAAATTCTTTAAGCACTCAGAAGTGTTTTTCAAAGAAATTCTTTTGTTAGGTTTCACCAAGCCCTAACTCTCTTTTAAAAAGAATCTTTCTTTTACTCCTCTTCTTCATTGATTTCAAAAATATAATACTACAAAATATTATATGTGTCAAATTATTTTTACATACCAAAAAAGAAGCTTCAAGCTTCTCTATTTATAATTAAACCTCTACATCTTGAGAACTATATTTTAATGAAACAGTTCCAAATTTAACATCGAATGAACCATCAGCTATAGCAGAATCAGCAAGATATTCTAATTTTACTACAACTGTATGACTATTTTTATTTTCTAGCGCAGACTTAGTAATTGATGTTGCAGTAATATTATCATTAGAAACTGTGCTATCAAAAGTAGCTGTAGCCTCCTTATTTGTAGCAACAGTAACTGTCATTTTAATTCCTTTACAAGCATTAGCAACCATAGTTGGATCAGCACTATCTTTAGCACTACATTCAACTCCATGAGATCCATCTGTAGCATTAGCAATTTTTATACTCTTTAAAAAAGCATCATATTCTCCATCATTTACAGCATAAAATGTATATGTTACATATTCACCTGGTTTAGTAAAAGTTGCTCCTAATCCTGATATAGATGGATTACCAGTATTATTTATAGCAATAGTACCTTTTGTATCAGTAGCAGTTTCACTTTTATCAACTGCAATCTTACTAGCAGTAGTATCAACTGAAGTAGATATTGACGATAATTTTACACTAAATGTATCATCACCTGGTTGAATTGCAGCACTAGATTGAATAACTAATGTTCTTGTAAATGCAGCAAATCCTAATGACAATCCCACAATTGCAACAAATACTGCTATAATTGCTATTATCTTTGAACTTCTATCTCTTTCCATTTTCTTTCCTCCTTTATAAAAAACAAATCCAAGTTCACGTCCTCTATTTTCTACTATTTCATTATATAATAACCTCACAAAAATAGCAAATATATTTTTTTTATTTACATCTCAACTGTAAATACTATAACTTTTTTTGTAAAAATTTATTAATTTCTTGAACAGTTTGTGTAACTTCCCCATTATTTTCAATTATTGCACTTATATTCGCAGCATCTAAATTTTCTAAAGAAAAATCCTTCTTATCAGCTAAAAAACGTCTACACATTTCTTTATAGTTTGGTTGTTTTTCTAATCTTTCTCTTTTTATTGCTCTATCTAATTTCAAATAATCATCTACTTGTAAAAATATAGAAATAATATCATCTTTATTAAAATAACTATAATATTGTTTTAATCCGTCTAAAGTATTAATTGTTAAATAATTATGTAAAGCTAAATCTATATTATCTGCAAGTGTAAAATAATGCCAAATTCCTAATGCTGTTTCATAAGACCTAATTTCTAAAATTCTTTTTTCTTCTTGCAACTTTTCCATTTCTTTTTCACTATAAAAATAATACTCTTCACCAGCCACTCCATTTAATCTTTTTGGTCTAGTTGTACAAATATTTATCTTTTGTAAATTAAATTTATTATCTCTTAATAGTTCTTTATAAATTGTATCTTTCCCTGAATTAGATGCTCCTAATAATATGACAATTTTTCCCATTTTTACCTCACTAAAAATATTTTATCATAATAAGAAAAAATAAACATCTTTTATAGCTCAAAAAAATATGATAAAATCTTAATAAGGAAGTGAAAAAAACATGAAAAAAGTTATTCTTACTGGATTACGTCCTACTGGTAATCTTCACTTAGGCCACTATTTTGGAGCTTGCCAAAACTATTTAAAAATGCAAACTGAAGGATATGATTTCTATCTTGAAATTGCTGATGTTCAAGCTCTTACTGATAATTTTAATAATCCTGAAAAAGTACGTAAAAATGTTTATGAAATAACTAAAGATTTATTATCTATTGGTCTTGATCCCGATAAAGTTCATATATTTATTCAATCACAAATAAAAGAAATCGCTGAACTTACAGTATTTTATTCTAATCTTGTAACTATTTCTAGATTACAAAGAAATCCTACTGTTAAAACAGAATTAACCCAAAAAAAAGACCTTTTTGGTAATAAAGGTGAAAGTATAACTTATGGCTTTCTTGGGTATCCCGTAAGTCAAGCTGCTGATATTACTGTTTTCGATGGAGAATTAGTTCCTGTTGGCGATGATCAATTACCATTACTTGAACAATGCCGAGAAATAGTTCGTAAATTTAATTCTATTTATGGTGATACTCTTAAAGAACCTCAACAAGTATTAAGTAATACTACAAGAGTTAAAGGCCTAGATGGCAATGAAAAAATGGGTAAAAGTTTAGGTAATGCTATATATCTTATTGATGATGAAGCAACCATTACTAAAAAGATTATGAGTGCTTTAACCGATAAAAATAAAATTAAAAAAGATGACCCTGCTAATCCTGAAGTTTGTATGGTTTATTATTATCATAAACTAGTTAATTCCCAAGAAAATATCACAAAAGTCTGTTCAGAATGTCAAAAAGGATCTCGCGGCTGTGTTCAATGTAAAAAAGAATTAATTGCTGCTATGAATGATTTCTTACACCCCTTCAAAGAAAAAAGAAAATATTATGATGAAAACCCTGATTTAGTTAAAACCATTTTAACTACCGGAACTGCATCAGCACAAATTAAAGCAACCAAACAAATAAAAAAAATAAAACAAGCTATGAAAATAGACTATTAAACCTAGTCTATTTTTTCATATATGTTAACCTTACTATATCAAATAATGCATCATGTTTTTCATTATAATTAGTTGTAAGATCAAAAATAATTTTCTGATATTTTTCTTCTATCGATATTTTATTTCTACCATAAAGTTCTTGATATAAAAACTCTAATTTAATAAAATTTTTATTTAAATAAAGTTCTTTTACTTCATGAAGTAAATAATTTTTCCTAAATAACTCTTTTCTTGTTAAAAACTGAAGAGGTAAATATTTACTTAATTTTTCAAAATCTATCTTTTCTTCTTCTAAATAAAAACATTCACTTATAATATCATCTTCTTCATCTAATAATAATGAACTAGTAGCAACACTTTCCCCTTTACTATTAAATTCAACTCCTATTACTTTATTTAAATCACTAAATAAACATACATATCGTAATTTCTTATCATTATTATATAAAATTGTCTTATCTTCAATTTTAGTTAAAAAATCAGTAGAAACTTTAATTTTATAATTTACAATGTCTTTTAATTGTTCTGTTGTAACTCTAAATAAAAGAACTTTTTTTACATGTTCTAAAATATCTTTATCATTCCACTCAAAAAATTCTATTACTCTATTTTCATCAGTAAAATTTAACAACACATCATAAATACAAGTCATTTTCTCTTATCCTTTCTCGTAAATAAATATATTTCTAGTAATAAACCTCCAATAAATAAGAAACATTCCCATTGTGACATAAGAAATTCTATATACTCCTTAATATTATATCCAAATGTCAAAAGATTTATGTATATTAAAATATAACTAAGTCCTATTACCATTAAAAAAAAAGCTCCTACCATTAAAATATATCTTGTTATCATATTAAATTTTATGTCTAAAATTTATAAACTTGAAAAAAACTAGATTTTAAAAAAACCTAGTCATTTCTATCTTCTAATTTATTTACTTCTACTTTATTAATATTTTCAAATTTCTTAGTTATTTTATCAGTTGTTATATAAACATTTTCTACATCTTTATTAACTGTTTGGATACTTTTAGCTAACTTATCCCATCTTTCTCTATATCTTGCAAACTCTAACCCTAATTTATTTAACTCTTCATGAATAATTGATGTATATTTATCTCGTTCCATATTTTTTATAATCATTTCAATTACTGTTAATGTTGAAATTAAAGTCGTTGGCGAAGTAATCCATACTCTTTTTTTATATGCATAATTAATTAAATCTGGATGATAAGCATTAACTTCTGCAAAAATAGCTTCTGCTGGTAAAAATAATATAGCTTGATCAGCTGTTTCTCCAGGTATTATATATTTTGAACTAATCGCATCAATATGCTTTTTCATATCTTGCTTAAATAATTTTTCATAGTGCTCTCTAGTTTGAAAAGGCAGCTTTTTATCAACCATCATTTGATAATTTTCTAAAGGAAATTTAGAATCAATTGCTATTGTACCTAAAGGTAAAGGGGCAAACACAACACTATCTGCTATAACATTTGTACTTAAAGTATATTGTAACCGAAAAATATTATCATTTTTTTCTCCAAACACACTTGTTAAAATATGCTTTAAATTAACTTCTCCATAAATTCCTCTTGTTTTTTTATCTGTTAAAATACTTTGTAAACTAACAATATCTGTTGATAAAGTTTCTATTTTCTTTTGTGCCTCATCTATTTTAGATAACCTTTCAATTACATTTATAAAAGTTTTATTAGTTTTTTCAAAATTTTGATCCAATCTTTCATTTACTTTTTCATTAATACTTAATAATCTTTTTTCTACTTGTTCATTTAACTTTGTAAAATCATCACTAAGATTACGACTTAAATCAGTTTTAAACTCACCCATTTCTTTAATCATACTAATTTCTAATTTCCCTAATCTCTCAGTTATATTTGATTCATTAATATTTTTAAAAAGAGAAATAACTGCAATTATAAGATTAATAACTAATAATCCAATTATAATATAATTCATTTATACCACCTACTACTCTAATTTAAACTTTTTACTTACTATTTTTGAAATAACATAAGCAATTAATATTGCGATTACTAAAAATATTATAGACCCTAAATCAGTCATACTTTCAATAAAACTTTTACCTATATACCCCCAAAAAGTTATCATAAATAACTTTCCAATTAATAAAGCTAAAATATATTTTTCTTTTTTTATTCCCGCAACACCAGCTAATATATTAATTAAAAAAGAAGGCGTAAAAGGTAAAGTAATTATTATAACTAAATGGGAAAAAGGAATATTTTTAAATTTAGAGATACCATTAAGTAATCTCTTTTTATGTTTTTCACTTATATGTTTTAATATAAATTTATTAGATATATTATAAAAAAGACTATATGCTAATAAACATCCAACACAAGTTGCAAGCCATGATATTACTGTTCCAAAGAAAAAACCAAAGGCATTGATATTTAAAGTAACTATAACCCCTAAAGGTAACATCGGTAAAAAAGATTCTAATAAAACTAAGAAACATCCCGCAAGTGGTCCAAAGTCTAAAATTAAATTTGTGCATCTTTCTATCATCGAATTTATCAAGTCCATTGCAACACCTTCTATTCCTAATTATAGTACAATTTTATTTTGATAACAAGTAATTATTATAACCTCCATCAATAGAAATAACCTTATAACCTAAATTTCTTAAATAATTACCAACTGCTTTACTTCTTTTTCCATACATACAATATATATAATATTCTTTATCTTTTTTTAAATAATATACATGATTTTGTATTAATTTATTTTCAACAATATTAACAGCTCCTTCAATATGTCCTGCTTCATATTCAAAAGATGCTCTAATATCTACAATATTTTTTTCCTCTTTTAAATTTAAAAAATCTTTCATATTAATAGTATTCATTTTATCCCCTCTATTTATTAATATGAAAAAAAAGAATCTATAACAATTATAGATTACTATCTAATTTTATATGGTTTTTCTAAAGACCCATTACCACTTTTTACTAATACTTTACTATTTAAATAAATTACTGGTCTAACATAAGCATAAAAATTAGCTGAATCAAGAGAAATTTTACCATTTTCAGTTACTCTATAAACTTCATAATCATTATCTTTTGTACCCGTTACAGTCCAAAAACTATCTCCATTTACTAAATAATTATAATTTTGACATGATAAACTAGCTGGTACTTTACAATTAGAATCAATACTTGCATTCATATAATCATAAATATTAATTAATCCAACTTTTTGATTATTTAAAGCCTGACTACATTCAATTGAACGATCACTAACTTCATTTTCACTTCTTTTTCCTGTACATACATTAAAAGCAACTAATCTACTTTTATCTTTCTTACTCAAAAAAAGTTCTTTTAAATCATCATCTGGATTAGTATATATTTTATCTATATATTCTTTAATTCTACTAGCACTATAATTGTTCATTCCTGAAGAAAAGCCTACACTCTCATTATATCTATCATCCCAAGCCACAGGGCTTCCTACTCTATCTTCAGCAATTAATTCCATATTATAATTAGAATCAATCTTAACAATTCGCCATAAAATTTTATCTAATTTGACATAATTATTTACTTCTTCACCCTTAAAAACATATCCCTCATTTATTTTATAAAGGCCATATCCAGTTGACACAATATTATCTTCACTAACTACTTTTTTATACAATTCAGTAGTCGCATAATTATCTCCACAATTCAAATAAGGAATATATAAATACTCACTATCTGCTTTTTCCACTTGAACACTAGCCGTACAACTAATTCCTTCTTTAGTATAATTATACAAATCTTTCATTTTTCCAGCTGCTACTAAATTAGCTGCCTCAATTTCTACTACATCCCCATCACTACTAGGAAGTTGATTTTTATTATCAGCAAAATAATCAACCGCAGCATCTTTCAAGATTTCTTCTATCTCTTGATAAGTATAACTTTTTTTACTAAATAAAGAAAAGATTAATAATATAAATAAAATTAAACAAAAACAACCACATATAAAAAACATAAAAGTAACCATCGGTTTTTTATTTTTTACTTTATTATTATCTTTGTTAGTCTTATCTACTTCACTTGTACTTTCAGTTTGTTCTTCTGTTTCTTCTTCATACTCTTCTGTTTCAATTTTCTTAGGTTTTTGTACTAAATTGAAATTAGCCATTTAATTCACTCCTTACTAGTTATCAAAAAAATCATCAAAGAAATCATCATCATCTAAATCATCATCTAAATTCAAATCATTATTAGCTACAACTTCGCTATTATTATTATTAGTATTAGTAGTAGTAGTAACTTTTTCTTCCTTAGCACTACTATTATCTATATTAGGAACATTATTTTGAGCATTTTTCTTCTCTTCTGCCTCAAGTTCTGCAATTCTAGCATCAATCTTTTTAACAAGCTCATCAACATCAAAACCTAATTCATCATCTTTACTATTTTCTCCATTAAAATTATTTTTATTTTCAAAAGAAGGAATAGCTGGATTATCATTAGCTGCAAAAGGATTAAATGAATTAAAATTATCTAAACTAGGTTTTAAATCATTTTCATTTCTAGTTAAAAAATCTGGCATTTTAGGTAAATCATTAGTATCCATAGGTTTCTTTTTTGACATCAAATCTAATGATGTTGGCATTTGAGCAGAAATTGGTGGAAAACTATCAAATGCAGGCTTATTTCCACCAGCATCTCCATCAGAAGAATTCATCATTTCTAATAATTTTTTCTTTTTCTGATTTTTAACAAATTCTTTTATATCAAAAGTATGAACTGGTTCTTTTTTCCTACTAGGATATCTAGCTGGAGGATAATTTTTACCCCAATTTAATTTAAAATTAGGTGTAAATTTAGTTTTAAAAGGTTGCTTACGCAAACGCATTATAATTACTTCAAACTGTTTCATACGTTGTAAGTCAGAAACTGTAACTAAAGGAGTAGATGCTGTTTTATCATCTTTTTTAGATTTTTCTTCCCCACACATTTTTGAAATTTCTTCCAAAGCTTTTAACTCAGTTGTAATTAAATAAATAATATTTCCACAGTTACCTCTAATAGTTTCGGCATCCTCTTTACCATAAGTAGAATCTAGTTGAGCAAAGTTTTGAATTATCATAGTAAATCTAATAGCTCTTGAACGAGCAGCTGTAATCATTGTTGTAACATCTTTTAGTGGAGGCATATTAGCAAACTCATCTAAAATAAAATTAGTTCTAACTGGTAACTTTCCACCATGTCTTTGAGCAACAGAAATTAAAGTTTCATAAATTTGTTTTAATAATATTGTAACTAAAGAATGATAAGTTTTCTTTTCATCTTGAATAATTATAAAAACAGCTGTTGGTTTTTCTCCAATACTTTCCAAATCAATATCGCTATGTGATAACATTTCACTTAAATTATCACGTGAAGCAAATAATTTTACCTTTTGCTTAAAAACAGATAAAATACTTCCCTTTGTTTCTGATGGAGCCATTATTGTACTTGAAGCATTAATAGCAGCAGCTGAAGCCGGATCTTTAGCATTAAAATATTCTTTTATATAAGTAGATCCTCCAAATTTTTCTTCTCCTACAGTTGTAGCTAAAGAAATACTGTTAATATTAATTTCATCTTCTTTAGCATCTTCAAATAAGCCTAATGCTACTCCTGAAAAATAATCAGCTGATGTTTTTTCCCAAAAAGGGTCCGCATTTTTATTAGAATCATCATACAAAATATTTAATGCCAAGTCATCTAGCAATTCAATAGCTTTATCTTGATTACCAGATTTATATATTTGATAAGGTAAAGACATAGGATTCCAGGCATTACCATTTTGGGGATCACGAAAGTTTAATAGTAAAATCTGATATCCTCTTTCTCTAAGCATTTCACCAGTTTTCTCATAAATTTCACCCTTAGGGTCAGTTATAATCATTGATTCTCTAGCCTTTGCCAAACTATTAACCTGTGGAAAAACAACAGTTTGTGTTTTACCAGAACCAGTTGCACCTATAACTAAAGAATGATATTCACTATTATCAACCCACATCTCTTTTTCATTCAAAATAAGTGGTACTCCAGCAGCCTTCGAATTTTTAGCTGAAATTTCTACTCGTACTAATTCTTCCTGTATTTCTTTATCTTTGGCCCATCTTGAATATCCTTTATCTTTTTTATTAGTTGTAATTCCAAAACCTTTTTCTCTTTCAAAAAAAGTTGAACTAGCACTTATAAACAATCCTGCTAAAAATAAGAAATAAAATAATAAAGTAGAAAAAATATATTTAGAAGAAAATGCTGGTAATGGATTTAATCCTGCTAAATGCCCTTCAGTTGCAAAAACTGATAAATTAACAACTCCTAGTGCAACTATATATAATAAGAAAATCGCAAAAATTATAAACATTAACAAATCTTCTGGATCAGCTCGAAATTTAAACTTCATAGAACTACTCCCTTCTTTTATTATTATAACTTATCTTTTTCAACATGTCATTATTTTATTGATTGGAAATTAAAATTTTAAATCCTTCAGTAGAAAAATCATATAACATATCTAAAGGCTTTTTATTACTATATTTACCACAACTTAAAATTATTTCATAATCATTATCATTATTAACATCTAAAATAGAATATATATATGGTTTACAACCCTCATTAACACCTTTATTATTTTGAACATCTTTATATAAATAATAAATATTATTATCTTTCACCATAAATACTATTGAAAAAATTACCTCAGGATTAAAATCTAATGGAAATACATTACTAATTAAATAAAAACTTTCAGTAATATTATCATTATCTATATCAAAATCTACTTGCACTTGAGAAGTTAATTCACTAGTTATATTTAATCCATTTTCAGTTAACACTTGATTAACTACAGAAAAATCAGTAATATTTTTTTCTTCAAACTCTTTTACTTGTAAGTTAAAATTACCTTTAAAAGCTAAAAGTTTACCTGCAACGGAAATAGCATTTTTATTTTTATCAAAAACATACCATTTATCATCATGCCACAAATTATATTTTCCAATTTTCAAATTATCTTCAAAAACTTCAAACTCTTGCCAATTTAAAGTATCAATTGAAGAATCTATTGTTAAATTTAACCATTTTTGTCCTGATTTATTCCATATAGTTGAATCTCCAACTATTATTGTGGTTTCACTTTTATTTTTCTTTATATTTTCTCTCCCCCAAGTTAAATATAATACTAAAAAATAAACTGCTAATACTACTAAAATTATAATATATGTTTTTTTACTTTTCATATTTTTCTCCCATTATCGTTTAAAATAGTATGCAAATTGACTAGTGTTAGTCCAAGGATATTGAGCCCACATATCTGTTGATTGACTACCAGGATCCATCATCACAATTTGATTATTGGCTGTTATACTATCTATAGCTACCCAGTGCTGTCCTGTATTACCTTTAACTTCAGCAACAACATAAGCTCCTTGTGCTAATAACCCTTTTAAAATATCTAATTTTTCAGCTCTACTTTTATTTGCAACTGATATTTTACCTTGATATGAAAATGATGGTACAGCTTGTGTAACTGCATTCCAAGTATAATTTCCACCCACAAATCCATTATGAGAATTCAAAAATTCTACAAAAGTTCCGGGATTAAAATTACTAATATTTGTTTGGGCTCCACTTTTAGCAACTAACATTGAAACTGAAGTAACAAGACAACCTATATCACTAATAGTACTACCACTAGTACCAATCATAATATTACCCCATGTAGCATCTGTTTGTTTCCAATTAGCAAATGGACCACTTGCAGCATTACTACAAGTTCCTGCATTAGCACAACTCATTTTAGTTATATCATATGCCCCATAAGATCTATTTCCTTGATTATAAACTTGCATTAAAATTTGTTTATAATTAAGTCCTTTATTAGCTAAAGCAGAAAACATATTTTGCTCAGTAGCTAAAAATCCTGAAGAAATAATATTACCTTGATTATTAACAAGTACTTCTCCTTCAACTTCACTAGCTAATGCTCGAAGTTTATGATTAGCAGGTAAACTATCTCTAGTTCTACTAGCTCCAGCAACCTTTCCACTTCTAACAATACCACCTTGGCCATCACCACCGCCCATATAAGAGCATCCCTGATCTATATTACAAAAAACTTGATCAGCAACACAAGATGATATTTGTAAAATCCACTGGCCATTTTCTTGCTCTAACTTTTTTCCTGCCGCATTATTCATAGCAAGAGGCCTAGCTAAAGCATAACTCCTAGCTACAACCATTTGTGCTTTTATTGCCTCATCTGGTGCAGAAGGACCAATTTCCGCATATGCAACCCCTGCTACATAACTCTCAAAAGGAACTAATTCTTGATCAATAGGTGTTGTATAACTACCATTACCATAAGGAGCACCACACTCCATAAGTCTAACCATTAAATTGCTAATTTGCATACTCTTACTTACATTTCCTGCCCCACCAGGAAAAAAGAATCCTTTAATATCGTAATTACAACTACCTAAAGTACCACAATTAATAGAACTTTCTTTTCCTATAAAATTATAATAATCATCTATATAATCAAAAACTTCTTCCGTCATATTTTCCCTATCTAATTTAGATGAAGTAGGAAAATAGTTAAGAAAAATATTATTAATTAAATTATTTTTAAACACCTCTTCATTATAAGAATTACCATCAAACATAGCATTTACAATCTCACTAATTCTTCCATCATTCATATCATCATAATCAATTTGTGCATTATTATGAACTAAAACATGATAAACCGCAGCTACCTTTAAAACATCAATTGTTTTTCCTGACATCTGATAACTTAATTTCATTAGATTTACTCTATCATAAAAATTTTTAGCATCTTCACTAATTACTTCATAATCAATATCCCCTGTATCTTCACCAGCTGCTAGACTTATTCCAAATGCATCTTCAAAATCTTCAACTTTTGAAGATATAGTTCCTATAACACTAATTATTAAAAGAAAAATCAAAAAAATAGGAAGAACAAATATTATTAAAGATCTTATAATTCTTTTTACAAAAAAACCTGAAAAATCACCCGTAGTTTTGGTTTTGGTATCTCCTTCTTCTAAAAAAGAAGGTCGTTTTTTTGTAAACGGATTTAACCCCGCTATTTTTTTAATACTAGCATTCCCATTTGAAGTAGGAGGAGAACTATTTTTTTGCTCTCCTCCTACATTTTTCACTACTTCATCTTGAGAATTCTTATTTTTAATTTTTTTTATAAAATTACTATTATCATTAAAATTTTTATCATTTAAATTTCTATCTGCATTACCCATTTTAGGCATGCCATTTAAAACTTTTCTACCTTGATTAATTAGTTTTTTTACAGGTTTAGCTTTTGACGCAAGTTCAGCAGCCTTAGCTCCAGCAGGTCCTGTAAAAGTTGTTGCTGCCCTTTTAGCTAAATTTTTAGCTGTTTTATCCGAAGCTAACTTTTTAGCTGTTTCATCACGTTGTTTTTGATGCGAAAGATCCGTATTAATATTATCATTTTGAACTGTTTCGTTATTTGTACTTTGTTGTCCTGGTCTACTTTGATATGCCATAATACATCACCTTACTTCTTTTTTATTTTAAAATCCTCCTCCATTACCGAAGGAATCTAATTCATCTTGTGTAACCGCAACATTTATTTGCATTCTTCTACTACCACATACAAATAATGCTTCTCCTTGTGAATATCTTTTTATATTTTCTTTTTCATTATCATTTAAATCTATTAATAAAGATAAATCTTCAACAGCTTGTTTTCTAAGCCCCATAACTAAATAATAAGAAGAATTATCAAAAATAGCTTTGCCCTGCGTAATAACAGCTGGATTAGAAAAGTCACTTGGTTGTTGTGTAATGATAACTGTACCCGTATTATATTTACGTGCACGTCGTTGTACTTGAGCTAAGAAATCAGCACCTAATGCATTATTATCACCTAACAATACATGTGCCTCATCAACCATTAACACTGTATCTACACTATAATCTAAACATAATCCCCAAGCATATTTTAATACATTAAAGAATAAAGCATTTCTAACATTAGAATCACTATTCATCAACTCTTTAATATTAAATACTATAAAGTCACTACCCTTTCTAATAGTAGTATGACCATCAAAATAAAATTTCAACTCATTTATAATAGGTCTAACTTTTAATTCCAATCTTTCCATAATATCTTTTTCTTGAGTTTGCTCCGGCATAGATATTAATCTACCCTTAATAGTAGCATAGACATCACTAAATGTAGGATAATCAGCTGAAGTAAACTTTGAAAAATCAGCATTAAAATCAATACCAAATCGTTTATAAGTATCCTGTACAACTTCACTAAACATTGTAAGTACATCTTCTGGAATAGAAGGATCATAATATCTCATAAATGCTTTTAAAAATTGTAATGTTCTTGTTAAAACAGTATATCCTAATCCTTGTTTTATTTCTTCTTCATCAGCATCAATAACTACTTCAAGTGGATTAATTAATCCAAATTCTCCACCCTTAGCAATATCAATAGTATCTCCACCATAAGTTCTAGTTAATTCTCTAAATTCATCTTCTGGATCGATAATAACTATTTGACAACCATTTCTAATATGAGTTCTCAACATCAATTTAGCTGCCGTAGACTTACCAGATCCAGACGTACCAAGAATAATCATATTAGCATTATTTCTATTATTTTCTTTCCTTAATTTATATAAAAATTGATTAAATAAAACAACTCCTCCAGAAAAGTCCACTCCCAATAAAGTTGATAATCCCGGATCTTTAATACTATCAAAGATAAAAGGATACATTGCCGAAATAGTAACTGAAGGTATTGGTGTACCTATCCTTTGCTCAATATCTTGTGGTGGAAATATAGGCAAAATAGATTTCAAAACTTTTTCTTGTTCAAATCTCAAAGAAATTGCTTTTAATTCCATAGCATCTAAATAGTTTTTTACATTAACTTTTTTTAATTCCAATTCCTCTTTAGTATCAGCCGTAATCATAATATGCATTTGAAAATCAAAAATCCTAGCCTGACTTCCAGCTAACATAGAGGTAAAATATTCCAAGCTCTCAGCATCTTGTCTTATTTGTTCCCTAACAGTTTGATCTCTTTCAGTATTATATCTTTCTTTAAGTTCCGCAACTTGCTTATTTAACATTTTTGCCATTTCTTGAAAAGGAACAGGAATATGTTTCACAACTACCTTTATTCCAGACATATTAGTCAAAGAAGCTAAATATCCTGGCATAATATATTTAGGATAAGAAACAACTGTCATAATCGTTGCATATTTATCACTTATAAAAAAATCACTTGGAGAAAAATGTAACCCCTTTGGAGCTATTTGACTTCTAAGACTTGTACTCATGATGGCATCACCGTCCCAAATTGTGTAGAAACTCCCCCATTTAAGAAATTTTCAAGTACTAATCTTAAATCTGAATTACTAATTTGGGATGCATTTAATCCACATTGAGCTAAACCATTAATCATCATTCGAACTCTTTTTTGTAACAAATCAACATCTTTTGTTTTAAATAAGAAATAATATTCTGTATCAACAACATTATTTCCTATAAACATTTCTCCTTTTTGAATATCTTGCATTATTAGCTTCCTTATGGCTGGAGTTTTAGCATCATTTAAAAGTAATTGCATTTGTGACATATATACTGAAATATCTACAGGTCTATCCGCAACCACTAACCAAAATTCATAATCAATTGTATTATAGAAATTTCTTAATGCCACTAAAATATTTTCTTGTAACTGTCCATCCAATATGAAAATATTCCTTGGCATAATTTTTACTCCACTAATTTTTTGATTATCTCTTGTAATAATCATATTATTTTGAATTGCCCTAATAGGTACCCAATCTTCAGTAAACCCACTACTTGCTTTTTTTGCCATCTCTATAACACCAACCTTTCCATCTATATGTTTGTCTATTAGTTAAAAACTCATACATTTCAATAATAATAGTCAACAAATTATGATAATAAGGAATCGGTACAACCAGTGCTCCACATATCAAAGCAGGACTTAATACCAAAATTGTAACAAAAGTAGAAGATAGTGGCATAAAAGCTAGTAAAATTACTGTAACTAATACTCCACTAGCAAACAAAGTAAGGTCAAAAGGTCTAAATAAACCCAAAATTAACTTTCCTCTCTTTGTATTGGCTGGAATTAAATAATTCACATATATCACACTCCCAATTCTTTTTATTTTTTATCGCCAGCAAACCGATCATTAGCTTTATTAATAGTATTTTGTCTTTCTTTTTCTCTAATTTCAATGCCAAGATCTTCAACAGCGCCAGTAACACTTTTACGATTAGTAACTGTTGCACCTTTTGCTTTCGCATCATCTATATAACTAACAAGTTCTTTATCATAAACGTCATCTGCTCCATATGTAACACCACCAGCAGTTAGTGAACCATTAGTAATAGCTTTTTGGATATAATCATCTTCATTATTTTTCTGAAGTAGACCAATATTTCTTTCAGCAACATGAAGTGAAATTGTATGAGCATGTCCAAGGTCATCTATTATCTCAAAATCAGCTAGCCCCTGAGCTTTAGCTGCGGCATATCTAGCTGAAACATCTTTATAGTTAAATTTAAGATCTTTAATATCACGACCAGCTGTATCCACTGCACCATCACCAATTTTTCCATAAGTCCAATCCTTTTTAACCATTTCACTAGCCATACGAGATTTTACAGCCTCCAAAGCTTTTTGACGTGCAGTTAATGTTGCAATTTCTCTTGATAAACCAGCACTTGAGCCTTCACCCATAAACATATTTCTAGCAGTAGAACCCATTCGGCCAAAAAGTGTAGATCCATCACTACCTCTACTAATTAGTTGTGCATTACGCTTTTGCATAGTCTCCATAGTATTCCTTAAAGCATGATCTTTTGCACCTAAAGCACTTCCAACACCGGCTCCAACTCCAGCAACACCACCTACTATACCAGCAAGAAGATGTTTGCCTCTATTACGTAACGAATTAGGATCAATATTTTCATCTTCGTATGCTTTTCTAGTTATATCTGCATCTCTACTAGCAATTCTAGCAGCATTAAAAGCTCCAATTCCTCCAGCAGCTGCCGCTCCAATTCCTGCTAATTTACCAAGACCACCAAATAATTTATTATCACCATCATCCTTAATTCCAAGTATTTGCTTAATAAATTTAGGCGCTTGTTGAGCAAAAATAAATAATCCAATCCAAATTAATATTGCTGATAAAATTCCAACCAAACCTGAACCAGTATTCATAACAATTCCATTAACCATCATATCTTGTATCAAATAAATTACAAAATATATAATAATTAATCTTATAAATAAATCTAAATAAGTTGAAGTAAGTGCTTTAACCCAAGAATTAAAAGCATTATCTTTACTTCCTAATGGATTCATATAACTTATTACTGGAATAGGAGCAATTAAACGTAAGATAGCAAGTTTAATAGCTCGAACTGCAATTTGAATAGTAAAATCTAATAATACAAAGACAAATATAAATCCTACTATTGCTGATACAAAAGGCAAATTAGTCGCAAAAGCATACATTTTAGCATGTCTTGAACTTTTAGGCAAATGGTTATACCAACTTGATCCTTTATCTACTGAACAACTCTCATTAACTAACCCTATAATTTCATTAGGCGTAGAATCTAGATTCGTATAAATATCTAAAGAATCTTGATCCATATCTGGACAAATTCTATTTGCTCTAACAGTATCATCAGATTCCCCAGGAATAAGATTAATTCTTATAAATCCTTTCAAGATAGTACTGGTAAAAATATTAGCTGATTCTTTTAAAGATTCTGCTTGTTTATCAGCCCCTGTTAATCCAGCAGATTGATCATCATCATTTGTAGTAGCTAAATCATTTGTTCCCAAAACTAACCTACCTAAAGTATTATTCTTAAGAATTCTATTTTGCAATGAATATAATGTCCCAAACAATAATCCATTATTATTTAATTGAATTTCATATTCTGTCTTAGCAGTAGGAATATTAATAGGAACTAAAACCGCAAGTAATATTAAAGAAATCATTACTCTAGTAATTAATGAAGAAGCCCCACTCTTAGAATCAGTAATTGTATCTGGATTTAAAATACCTTTTATAATAGTAACCGCTAACACAAAAATCATAAAAATTCCAATTATTAACTGAATTCTTTTATAAAAGTTTAAAATTGTTCCATTATTAAATAAATCAGCTGAAGCTACATTAAAAAATATTTGATACATCATACCCAATAAAAAATAAGCAGCTTTATCAAATAAGGCAACTAAACTTCTAATAATATCATTCATAGTACCAGCTTTTGAAGTATCTGTCATGTCCTCACCTCTATATTATTTTAATCCGCACGTTGGATCTGAAACAATTCCAAAAATTTGTAATAGTGCTTCTACAATAGTTGGTATAAAAAACAAAGCAACTACTAAAATAAGTCTATAAATTAATTTTTTTTGTGCTTTAGCCATTGCCGAATCATCACTCTGAATAATAATTATAGCAAATTCAAAACTACTAAGTACAATAACCAAAATTGGTCCTAATATTTTAATATAATTTAAAACTTTTTGTAATAACCAAGCAACAGATTCTTCATCTGTTGGATCCCCTAATAATGATTTTGAAGGATCACATACTTGTATTTGAGCATAATCTCCAACAACATCTTCTACTTTTTCTAAAATATTTATATTTCTATAAATATTAGAAGTTTCTAATGCATTAACATTCATTGTTGAAAGAAGACATATAGAAATAATTATCAATAAAGTAACGAGCACTTTTTTCATAAAACCACTCCAAATACATTATAACACATAATAAGTATAACAAAATAAAAAAAAAATAGCAATTACTTGCTATCTATTTTTTATTTATTAGCTGCTTGCCAACAACTATACCAACTACTTGTATCTCCTTCTCCACCAGTTGCAATAACATTCATTATTGCATTAACAAGTATTGGTACAAAGAATATAAGTGCTGCATATATAAAACGTTTAATTAATCTACTTTGAGCAGCTTTTACATCTTTATCTTCACTAACAATTACAGCTTTTCCTAAATCTATAGTACCAAAAATAATCAATCCGATTGGAACAATAATTTGAATCAACTTAATAACATTAGCTAAAACTTTTACTATTGGTAAAAAACCACCACAACTATCAGTTGCACCAATTTGAAATAAATTTGACATAATAACCTCTCCTTCTTACTACATTATAATATTATATGTTGAATTTTGTCAATTAATTAACGTCTAAACAGTCCAAATATTTTATTATTGTCTTCTTTTTTGATATTATTTATATTATTTAAAAGATTAATACGAGCTAAAAAATCAGATAATATATCATTTCTTTTTCTATCATCAAGTGGAGGTATATTATAAAAAACACTTATATTAGCTTCAATTTCAAAATCAGCTACATCTTTATTTGTAAGCATACTTTTATTTAAAACAATTTTTTTATCATGTAAAGTAGTAAAAACATCTGGCTCTCTTCTAATTAATTTATTTAATTTTAAAGTACTAGGCTCTACCAAATAGATAACATCTTTACAAATATTATCATTTTTTGTTCCATTCATATCCAACAAAATAATTTTAGCTTTACTATTAACAAGTCTTACATTTAATTCATTTTGCTTAACAGAAATCATATTTTCATCTCTAAACAATTGAAAATCACTTTTATCAATTTCTACCGCAAGTACTTCAGATTTTCCCATAAATTGATTTAGTTCTTTTTTTAACATATAAATAAGTGAAGAAGCTCCAGCATGTTCTGTAACATTTTTAAATCCAATAATAATAGCATTAAACTTTTTTAAGGATGCATCTTCATTACTAACATCTATAATATTTACATGAGTATTTACACTATTATTTACATAATTTGTATTATTTCTATCATTATCACCTATATTATTATTTATAGCTGAATTAGATGAACTTTCTGTATTATTTTCCAAAAAAGAAGTCCGTTCTTCTTCTTCAGCCATTTTTTTAATATGCTCAACATCTTTTAAAGTATTAGGTTTTTTCAATAAATATTTTACTCCATCTAAATTAGTAGTAAAATTATAAATTCCTATTGAAATTAACTTAGAAAGAAAATTAGCAGTACAAAGACTACTACCTTCTGGCAAATAAAAAACTATTTTATCTGCCCCTAATCCTTTAACCAATTCATCATATGAAGATATTTCATTATAATTTTTAATAGACGTTACATCAAGTATCATCCTACTATAAAAAAAGTTCTTAAACATTTCCACAATTTCTGATGCCTTATAAACGCCAGTTATACTTTTTATAACATCTATATCTAAATTAGTTAATTGTTCTTGTTGTTCATTAGAAACAATAACATTCATAAAAATCGCATCCTTTAAGGAACTACAATAATTTTTGTATCACCAGAAACCTGAAAAATACTAAGTCCCATAATATTATTAATAATTGGTATATCAATATTAATTTGTGTAACTATTTTATAATAATATCTATCATTTTTTAAATCACTTGCTCCATCAGCTTTTACAGCTTTTACACAATAACTACCATTAATATGTGTACAATCATAACCATTAATATTCATTTTTTTTCCTAGATTATACCCAATTTGTGACATATATTCTTGTATTTTCATATCACACGCATTACTAGCAGTTAAACTACTTTGACCACATCCTTCATATTGTTCATAAATAGAAATTATTTTATTTTTAACTCTAAAAGCTTTAGTATAATTGACATTAAAAGCTAAATAGCCTGATACAATTACCAAAAAGACAACGATAATAACTATATTAACAAGTCCACCAAACGCATCACGCATTTAACTCACCTCATTTATCTTTTTACTATTATTACACCAGGATTAGCACCAGGATCATAATCAGAATGAATATTGTCCCATTGTGTCTGAATCGAATTTTGAATATTAGGCCACATCAACCAGAAAAATCCAATAACAGCAGCAATTGCAATTAATGTAATAACTGTTAAGTTTAATTCACCTGTAGCAGCTTTCATTAAATTTCACATCCTTTCCTATCATATATTTATTATAACAAATAAATCTTATTTTAACAATATATTTTTACATATTAAACATCATCATCATAGAAATTAAAATAATAAGCATAACTCCAATACCAGTTACAACAAGCATAACCATTGTCTGACTTTCCATATGATTAAGTCTTTCTTTATACTTTGTCTCTCTAGCTTTATTTTGTAATGAAGATACTGTTCTAGAAAACATCATTAATCTTTCTTGCTTTTTTTCTTGAGACCCAATTCCTAAACGATATAGAAGTCTCATCATTCTCATAGAATCTCTAACTGGATAAGTATTAGCAAATTCCATATAAGGATCAACTGAGGCATCACCAGAATTAATTCTATCAATCATTTTTCTAAGTCCCGGTTTAAATATCTCAGGTGCATCACTGATAGATTTACCTATTGCAACTGGAACTGTATAATGCTGAATTAATATTTCCAAACTTTTCAAATAATATGGCAACATAATATCTATTTCATGAAGATGAGCTTTATAATAACTTTTTAATTGTGTATAGGGTACTTTAAAAATAACTACTGCTATAACTGCAGATAAAACTAAATTTAAAAAGAATTGCGAATTAATTAAGTCTGCAGAATCAGCTGAACTAATTGTAAAAGCTAAAACAATAAAGAATGCTATTGCCGCATAAGTAATTCTTTTCATATATAATTGATCAGCATCAACTTCTTCTCCATACTTAGCATAAACTAAAAATGTATAATCTTCTTCTCTAAATACCTCCAAATATTTTTCATTATCTGCAAAAAACTTATCTTTATCTATCGTATTATTATATATTAAAATAAATAATATAACCGCGCCAACTATAATTACTTCCATTACTCAGCACCTACATTCTCATTATAATATTTTTCCCCTTTTAATAGGAAATATGTATTTATAATTAAAACTCCATGTAATAACCCCGAAACATACCATCTATCAAGTAATATCAAATAAGTCTCTCTTCCTAATAAATACTGTACTAACATAACCATTAAATAAAGCATTATACCAAATTGCAAAAATGATTTATGAAAAGATGCTCTTTCAATTCTATCACGATAAACACTTTCAACTAACATATCTATATCAAGTTGCATATTTTCTAATGAATCAGCTGAATTTTGAGCACCTTCTTTTGTTATTTGTAAAAATAACTGATGCATATTTTTAACTATATAATATGGATATTTTTTACTCATAAACTCTAAAGATTGATCAATTGTTCCATTTGAATAAGCCATATCAATCATTTGATTTACATCACTTAATACTGGATCTTCTAATACTCCAGAATTTTTAACACCTTCTAAGGCTTTTACAAAAGATTGCGTAGTAGCAAATTCCATAATTACATTAGATGTATATACTTGAACTTGTTCAAATATAAATTCACTATATACT
>CANRGD010000014.1 GCA_947630105.1 uncultured Bacilli bacterium
CCGTATACCGAACGGTACGTACGGTGGTGTGAGAGGGACAAATTTATAATAGTTTATAAATTTTCTCTACTCGATTACATTTCTTTCTTTTATTAGACAAATGTAAGCATTTATTATATAATAATTATATCTTATAGGAGGAAAAAATGGGGATAATTAAAGAAAAAAAGAAGCTTAATAAAGAAATCAATAAATCAAAAAATATTTTTATCATGGCACATCAAAACTTAGATTTAGATGCTCTAGGAAGTTCTATAGGAATATACATGCTTTTAAAAAGAAAAAAGAAAAGAAAAAAATGTTATTTAATTATAGATGATAAAAATCATGAATTAGGTGTTGAAAAAGTTTTAAGAGAACTTGAAGGTTGTATCGATATAATCAAAAGTGAAGAAATAAAAACTTATATTCATCCTAAAGAATCAAAAAATTTATTATTAATATTAGATACTAATAAAGAAGATTTAGTGCAAAGTAAAGATTGTTTAAAATTATTTTCTCGCAAAATAGTAATCGATCATCATGAATTAGATAAAAAAACTATTAAAAATGCTATTATAATAAATGATATAAAAGCATCTAGTACATGTGAAATGATAACAAGTTTAATAGAATATTTTGATGTAGAAGTAGAACCTTATTATGCCACTGTATTATTAGCTGGAATTGTCTTAGATACTAATAATTTTACTTTAAAAACAACACCTGACACATATTATTCAGCTTATTATTTAGCTAGTTTAGGAGCCAGTGCTAAAAAAGTACAATATCTTTTAAAACAAGATATAACAGAATATACTGAAAGACAAAAGTTACTAACTTGTATAGAAACTATAGATAATAAAATAGCCTTTACTAAAGCTACTCCTTACACAATTTATAGACGTGAGGACTTAGCTAAAGTAGCCGATACATTATTATTTTTTAACAATATTGAAGCCTCATTTGTAATAGGAAAAATTGGTAAAGATACTATAGGCTTAAGTGCTAGAAGTTTAGGAAATTATAACATTAGCGATATATTAGAAAAATTAGGTGGTGGAGGAGATACTTATAACGGAGCTGCTAAATTTGAAAATACAACCATTAGTAAAGTAGAACAAGATTTAAAAAAACTATTAAAAGAAGAAGGTGAATAACTATGGAAGTAATTTTTATAAAAGATTTGAAAAATCAAGGCAAAAAAGGAGAAATTAAAAATGTTAAAGATGGCTATGCTGAAAACTTTTTAATAAATAAAGGCTATGCCGTAAAAAAAACTAAAGAAGCTTTATCAAAATTAAATTATGAACAGAAAAAAAAGCAAGAAGAAGAAACTATTAAACAAGAACAAGCTTTAAAATTAAAACAAGAATTAGAAAAAGTAGTATTAGAATTCAAAGTTAAAACAGGAGAACACGATAAAGTTTTTGGTAGTGTAACACCAAAACAAATTCAAGAAAGTTTAAAAACAAAAGGTTATAAGATTGAAAAAAATACAATTAATTTACAAAATTCTTTATCAACTTTAGGTTTTCACAATGTAGAAATAATGTTATATCCAAAAATAACCGCAACAATTAAAATTCATATTATTAAATAGGAGTGATTATAATGCCAATAAGAAGCATGCCTAACAATTTAGAAGCAGAACAATCAGTATTGGGATCTTGTTTTTTATCAAAATACGCTTTACAAAAAGCCGCAGAAAATTTAACATCTCAATCTTTTTACAATGAAAAAAATGCAAAAATCTTTTTGGCTATGACTAATTTAATGGAAGAAAACACTCCCATTGATTTAACAACAGTAACTAGCTACCTAAAAAATCGCAATGAACTAAAAGAAGTAGGTGGTGTAGAGTACTTAACAGAAATACTAAATTTTGTTCCCACCGCAACAAATATTGACTACTATATAAAAAATGTTGAAGAATCAGCTATTTTAAGAAACTTAATAACTACAGCTACTGAAATAGCTGAAGATGGTTATCGGACTGATGAAAGTATTAATGAAATTTTAGATAATTCAGAAAAAAGAATTTTAAATATAGTTAAAAATCGTAAAAGTAGTGAATTTAGAAATATAAAAGAAGTTTTATTAAAAACTCAAGCTAATTTAGAAAGATTATCAGAAAACAAAAATGAAATTACTGGTTTAGGAACTGGTTGGTATGACTTTGATAAATTAACAACAGGCCTACATCCTAACGAATTCATAATTATAGCTGCCCGTCCAGCAATGGGAAAAACGGCCTTTGCTCTTAATTTAGCAACTCATATTGCTATGAGCAATGAAAAATCAGTAGCTGTTTTTAACTTAGAAATGAGTGCTGAACAGTTAGCCTTACGTATATTATCTTCCTTAGGACAGTTAGATGGCTTTAAATTACGTACAGGAAGTTTAATGAATAATGACTGGAAAAGAATTAATGAAGCAATATCTCAATTATCTACAACAAATTTAGTTATTGATGATACACCAGGTATTACAATTGGAGAAATAAGAGCAAAATGTAGACGTTTAGCAAGTAGTGAGAAAGGTTTATCATTAATAGTAATTGATTATCTACAATTAATATCAGGTGGAAAAAATTATGGTGCTAATAGACAACAAGAAGTATCAGATATTTCAAGAAGCTTAAAAACTTTAGCTATGGAATTAAACGTTCCTGTTATCGCTTTATCTCAATTATCTAGAAGTGTTGAAGCTAGAGAAGATAAAAGACCTTTAATGAGTGATTTAAGAGAATCAGGCTCTATAGAACAAGATGCTGATATAGTAGCTTTCTTATATAGAGATGATTACTATAACAAAGAAGCTCGTACAGAAGATAATAATAGTATAAGTGAATTAATTATTGGTAAACATCGTAATGGTCCAACTGCTACTATAGAATTATTATTTAAAAAGAATACATCAACTTTTGTTAATTTAAGAAAAGATAGAAATAATTTGGAGGTACCAAAAGAGTGAAAAAAAATATAAGAATTTTCCTATTATTAATAATAATATTTTCCTATTTTATAACAACAGGCTTTTCAAATATAGCCAGTAAACCCCAACATGTTTATAGAGTATATTTAAAAGGTCAATCACTCGGCTTAATAAAATCAAAAACCGAATTAGAAGAATATATTGATAAAAAACAAGAAGAAATAAAACAAAAATATAATGTTGATAAAGTATATGTTCCAACAGACTTAGATATTGTCAAAGAAACAACATTTTCAACTGATATCAAAAGTATAAATGAAATATATGAAGAAATAAAAGATATATCTCCCTTTACTATCAGTGGTTATGCTATTACAATCCGTGGATTAGATACTAAAGATAATAATGGTAAAGAAATTAAAGGTAAAAATCAAACTATTTATGTTTTAGATAAAAAAATATTTACAGATTCTGTGGAAAAAACAGTTAAATCTTTTATTCCCGAAGAAGAATATACAGCTTTTGCTGAAAATACTCAAAAAGAAATAGAAGAAGAAGGTTCAGTAATAGAAAAAATTTATATCAAAAATAAGATCACCATCAAAAAAGAAAAAATACCTGTTGATAAAAAAATATATCAAACAGAAGAAGAATTAAGTAAATACTTATTGTTTGGAACAACTAAAAAACAAGCAACATATATTGTTCAACCAGGTGATATAATAGCCGATGTTGCCTTCAATAATAAAATATCTACAGAAGAATTTTTAATTGCTAATCCATCATTTAAAAGTGAGAACAGTCTTTTATCACCAGGACAAGAAGTAACTTTAGGAGTACTAAAACCTCAATTTAGTGTTATAGAACAAGATCATGTCGTTTTTCGTGAAGAAACAAATTATACTACTGAAACAAGATATGATAACGATAAATATGTAGGTTATTCTGAAGTAATTCAAGCAGGTGTCAAAGGAGAAAGAATTGTAACTCAAGTAGTTCAAAAAACAAATGGAGAAATAACTAACGCCGTAGAAACAAATTCTGAAGTAATAAAAGTTCCTATTAATGAGATAATTGTTAAAGGTGGTAAACAATCTAGCTACTATGGAGGAGGTTATGGTACAGTAGTACCAACAAAAGGAGAATGGGGTTGGCCCGCAACCTGTTCATCAATTTCCAGTGGCTTTGGTTGGCGTTGGGGAGTTCTACATGATGGTACTGATATTAATGGTTGTGGTTATGGCTCTAATATTTTTGCTGCCCAAGCAGGAACTGTTGTTCAATCTTCTTATAAATATGACAATGGGCAATTTATAACAATTGACCATCATAATGGATATTATACAATGTATGCTCATTTATGTACTGGTTGTCGATATGTAAAAGTTGGAGACTACGTTGAAAAAGGCCAAGTTATAGGAGGTATGGGAATGACAGGAGCCGCAACAGGAGTTCATGTTCACTTTGCCATTTGGAGAGGATTTCCATATCGTGGAGGCGTAGCTCAAAACGCTATGAATTATTATTAATATGAAAGTAAAAACAATCGCTAGTGGTTCCAAAGGAAATTGCACAATACTATTATGCCAACATACAAATTTAATCATAGATATGGGAATTTCTTACTTAACTTTAAAAAGAAGTTTAGAAGAAAATTCCCTTTCTTTAAATAATTTTACGGGTATCTTAATTACCCATAATCACACCGATCATATAAAAGGCTTAGCCTCTTTAATAAAACATACTACTTTAACAGCTTATATTCCAGAAAAAATGTATGCAAGCCTAAAAGACTACCTTCCGAAAGACCGTTGTGAATTTATATCAGATACATTTTGTATAAATGATATAAAAATTGAACTTATTCATACATCTCATGATGCTGCCTACTCTGTTGGTTATATTATCTCCGCTGACAATAAAGAATTAGTCTATGTAACAGATACAGGATACATAAATAGAAAATATTTAGAAAAAATGGTAGGTAAAGATGCCTATCTTATAGAAAGTAATCATGATGAAAAAATGTTAATGGATGGTCCCTATCCAAGATTTTTAAAAGAAAGAGTTATCAGTGATAAAGGGCACTTATCAAATCATACCACTGCTAAATATTTAAAAAAAATAGTTAATAAAAATACAAAATATGTTATATTAGCTCATTTAAGTGAAAAAAATAATACCGAACAATTAGCCCTATCCGCAATGCAAGAAGAAAACTTAGATGAAAATATAAAAATAATAATTGCTAAACAATATGAAGAAGGACCACTAATAGAGGTATAAATATGATAAAAATAATTGCCGTTGGCTCAATTAAAGAAAAATTTTTAAAAGACGCTATTTTAGAATACCTAAAACGTCTTCAAAAATATACACATGTAGAAATAATAGAAGTAAAAGATGCTGATTTAAAAGAGCCAGAAAAAACAAAAAAAATAGAAGCCGAAAGAATAAAAAAACATCTTCATGAAAAAGACTATATTATTACCCTAGAAATAGAAGGAAAACAGTTATCATCTCAAGAATTCGCAACCCAGATAAACTTATTACAAATACAAACAAGCACGATAACTTTTATTATAGGAGGAAGTTACGGTTTAAGTGATGAAATAAAGAATTTAGCTAAATTACACTTATCCTTTTCAAAAATGACCTTTCCTCATCAATTATTTAGAGTTTTACTTTTAGAACAAATATATAGATCATATAAAATAATAAATAATGAAAGTTATCATAAATAGGGAGGAAAAATGATAGGTAATAGCTGGGATATTTTATTAAAAGAAGAATATCAAAAAGAATATTTTAAAAATTTAATGGATTTTATAAAAAAAGAATATAAAGAAAAAACAATTTATCCTAAACAAAATGAAGTATTTAATGCCTTTCGCTACACAGATTTTAATAACGTAAAAGTCGTAATATTAGGACAAGATCCATATCATGGACCTAATCAAGCTGAAGGATTATCTTTTTCTGTAAGTAATGAAGTTTTAAAGCCACCGTCACTTCAAAACATTTTTAAGGAACTAGAAAGTGACTTGAAAATACCATTTCCAAAACATAACTCACTTAAACCATGGGCTAAAGAAGGTGTATTACTATTAAACGCAGTATTAACAGTAGAAGAACACAACCCCACATCCCATAAAGATCACGGTTGGGAAAAATTTACAGATGAAATAATAAGAATTATTAATAAAAAAAATACCCCTGTAGTATTTATTTTATGGGGATCATATGCTAGAAACAAAAAGAAATTAATTACCAACCCTATCCACTATATTATAGAATCCCCTCACCCCTCTCCTTTTTCAGCCTATACTGGTTTCTTTGGAAGTAAACCATTTTCTAAAACAAATAATTTTTTAAAAGAACATGGTGAAAAAGAAATAAATTGGACCATTGAATAATAAACAAAAAGAAGAAATTTCTATTAAGTTTCTTCTTTTATTTTTGAGCTTGTACAGATGTAATAGCAACAACTCCTACAATATCATCAACACTACATCCTCTAGATAAATCATTTACTGGAGATGCCATACCTTGACAAATTGGGCCATAAGCCTCCGCTTTTGCTAAACGTTGTACTAACTTATAGCCAATATTTCCTGCATCCAAATCTGGAAAAATTAAAACATTGGCTTTTCCTGCTACCTCACTATCTTCGCATTTCATTTTAGCAATATCCTTATCTATAGCTGCATCAACTTGCAATTCTCCATCAATTTTATAAGCTGGATATTTTTCCTTGGCAATTTTTACAGCTTCAATTACTTTAAGAACATCATTATGCTTAGCACTACCCTTAGTTGAATGTGAAAGCATAGCTACAATAGGTTCTTTATCAACTAACAATTTAAAGCTCTCAGCACTATTTTTGGCAATGAAAGCTAATTCATTACTAGAAGGATTTTGAACTAATCCCGCATCTGCAAAAATAAATACTCCATTTTCACCATATTGACAATTAGGAACATTCATTAGAAAAAAAGCTGAAACCAATTCCCCTTCTTTTTTTGTTTTAATAATTTGTAAAGCTGGCCTTAATGTATTAGATGTAGAATGACAAGCCCCAGAAACAACTCCATCTGCTTCATTAGTCTTAACTAACATACATGCATAATACATATAATCATTAAGTAATAAATCCTTAGCTTCATCATAACTCATACCCTTATCTTTTCTTAATTCCACTAAATAAGAAATTAATTTTTCTGTTTTAAGAGAATTAGTAGGATCTATAATAGTAGCTCTTTTAATATCATACTTATCATAATATCTTTTAATTTCTGTTTCTGTACCAATTAATATAATATTAGCAATCTCTTCTTTTAAAATTATTTCTGTCGCCGCAAATATTCTCTCATCCATACTTTCAGGTAATATAATTGTTTTTTTCTGCTTTTTAGCCCTTTCTTTTAAGTCCTTAATAATATTCATAAAACCCCTCTTTCTATTTTTGATTTAAAATTTCAAAAATTTCTCTTTTTTCATTACTGTAAAGATCTAATGTTTTATATCGAGAAAACAAAGCTACAACATTAGATGGAAAAGAATTTATCATATTATTATACTCTACTACATTATCATTATAATATTTAATTGCTCCAATAATATTTTCTTCATTATCATTAAGCTCATCAATAAGCTTCATTAATCGTTCACTTTTAAACAGTTTTTCATTATCATCAATAGTTTTAAACAATTCGTTATAACAATTTTTTAATAAATTATAAAGAGCAAAACAATCTAAGTTTTCATATTCTCCTTCTAATTCACTTAAAAATTGCTTTAATTTTAACTCTTTTTTAATAATAGGCCTACATTTAGTTAATAGTTGTCTTTTAGTATCTAAATATAAAGAAATATCTTCTTCTGCTGTATTTATTTTTAATCTTATAAAATTAAATTTATTTTTAACTTTAATAATAATCAAACTTATAATTAATACTAAAATAATTACACTTATCAAACCAATTATCACTTAAAGCGCCTCCAATACTAAAAACATTATATCAAAACTAAACTAAATAAAAAAGAGAATTTAAAATAAATTCTCCAAATATTTTACTGATTTTCCTCTTCATTTATCTCGTCAAAAGTTTGGTCAGTATCTTGAGGCTCAGTTCCTTTTATAAAATACATTAATTTTTTCTTTTCAGCATCGATTGCCGCCGGCTTTCCCGAAATTGGATCTACAAAAACAGCCGAAATATTACTAGGTTTTTTATACCACGTTTCTTCATCTGTTTTTCCTTGTTCATAAAATTCCACTGCATTATACCAAATATTTTGAGCATATTTATAGTCACTAGTAGTTAAAGCTTGATTTTCATCATACCCTACCCAAACAGCACAAACTATATCATTATTAAATCCAATATTCCAATTATCACTATTAGTTGTACCACTTTTTAAGGCAAATTTATGCGTTAATTTAGATGATAAACTGATTGCTGTAGGATAATTATAATCTATATATAAAGGATCATAAGTTGCCGTAAGTAAATTATCTAATATAAAAGTTAAGCTAGAATTTAAAACCAGTTCCTTTTTATTTTCATCTTCATATAAAACATTACCCTTCCCATCAATTACTTTCTCAATTAAATGGGGTTTTACTTTATATCCCGAGTTAGCAAAGGCTGAATATCCAGCTGCCATTTCAATAATATTAATTTCATTAGTTCCTAAAGGCAAAGAAGGAACTTTTTCTAAATTAGCCGTAATACCTACTCTTTTAGCAACATTTATTAAAGCATCTTCTCCTAAAAACAAGTGCGTTTTCACTGCATAAATATTTTCAGAATAAGCTATAGCTGTTCCCATAGAGATAGGCTTATTTCCATACTTATCATTATAATTTTTAGGAGCATAAGCATCTTGATCTTCAAAAGTAAAAGTTGTAGCTTCACTAGTAAAAGCTGAACTAGCAGTAAATCCATTTTCTAAAGCAGCATAATACAAATAGGGCTTCATAGTAGACCCAACTTGTCTTTTAGAATCGGTCGCTCTATTATAGGCTGATTTATCATAATCTTTACCTCCAATTAAAGCAACAATTCCCCCAGTATTAGGATTCATCATTACTACAGAAGTTTGAATGTCTTTATCACCAGGAATAGTGTCATTAATTGTTTGCTCTAATTTTTGTTGCATTTTTAAATTTAAATTTGTATATACTTTTAATCCCCCTACTTCATCATAAGATTTAGGTATCTCATCAATTTCTTTAAGTTCTTCTAATACAGCATCTTGATAATATCTTACAGAAGTTATTTCTTCATGATTTTCAGTTCCCACTAAATTTAAAGCTTCATTATAAGCATTATTTTTTTCCTCTTCTGTTATTATCCCATTTTTAACTAATAAATTTAAAATTAATAATTGTCTTTTTTTGGCAATATCAAGATTAACAAAGGGCGAATAATTAGCAGGAGACTTTGGAATACCTGCTAACATAGCAGCTTCAGCTAAAGAAAGGTCTTTTGCCCTTTTATTAAAATAAAATTTACTAGCATTTTCTATGCCATATTTTCCATGCCCATAATTAATTGTATTTAAATATCCTTCTAATATTTCTTCTTTAGAATAATTAGCTTCAATTCTCATTGTATAAAGCATTTCTTCCCATTTTCTTTTCCATGTTTTATCAAAACTTAAAAATAAGTTTTTAGCATACTGTTGAGTTATGGTAGATGCTCCTTGAACTGTTGAACCACTAGTAATATTTAAAATACCAGCTTTTATAATTCTTAAAATGTCAAACCCAAAATGTTTATAAAAATTTTTATCCTCAGTATAAATTGTTGCCTTTATTAAATTATCAGATATTTCATCAAGTTTAACCCATTCATTAGATTCATTTCCATGGAAAAAGACTTCAGCTGAAGAATCAAATAATACAATATTATTAGCGTTATTAAGTTGCAGTTTTGGTGATAATTTCACATACAAAAAACTAGCTCCAATCCCAAATAATAAACTAAAACTCATAAAAATAAATAATTTTTTTAAGATATGCTTTTTCTTTTTCAAAAATATTCACCCGATTTCTTTATTAGTATTTTAAAAATAAAATAAATTATGTATAAAATATTAAAGAAGTATGCTATAATCTATCTATAAATTTTGAAGCAGGTGAAATATGGCTAAACAAACTTTACAGATAAGCATTTCATCAAAAGAAAGTTTTACTTCCTATAAAGTAATAGCTTTAAGAACATCTCAAAGTATAATTTATTATGAACCAGATAATACTAAAGTAATCTTTAATTTTAAAGAAAATAGTCTACTTAGAGAAAATATTGATTTTAAAATGCTCCTTGATTTTACTAAAGAAGAAAGTTATATACTTTTAAAAGAAATAAATAAAAAAGTTTTTTTAAAATTAAAAAAAGTAAATGTTAAATTAACTAAACAAAAAATAAATATTCACTATGAACTAAATAATATAAATTATAAATATAAAATCGAGGTGCTAAAATGAGTATTATTAACCAACTAGAAAAAGAAGTAAAAAATTTAATAAAAAAATCAGGCTATGAAATTGAAAATTTTCAATTACTACCATCTAACAGAAAAGATCTAGGAGATTTTCAAATTAATGATGCTATGACATTAGCTAAAACATATAAAAAATCCCCTCACTTAATAGCAGAAGAAATTGTAAAAGAATTATCTAGTGATTCTCGCTTCATAAATATTAATATAGCGGGACCAGGATTTATTAATTTATCATTAAGTAATGAGTACTTAGCTGAAGTAGTAAATACAATTAATAAAGATATTTATGAAAATATAGATACTTTACCTCCTAAAAAAGTAATAATTGACTATGGAGGAGCCAATGTATCAAAAACATTACATGTTGGCCATTTAAGAAGTGCTGATATTGGTGAAGCTTTAAAACGTTTAGCTAAATTATTAGGCTATGAAGTTTTAGGGGATGCTCATTTAGGAGATTATGGTAGGCCGTTAGGATTAATAATTAACGAAATAAAAACTATGTATCCTACTTTAGAATATTTTAACGAAAATTATGAAGGCAATTATGAAGATATAGATTTACCTATAACTAATGAAGATCTTGAAACAATTTATCCCAAAGCTTCAGAAAAAGCCAAACTTGATGAAAAATATTTAGAAGAAGCAAGACAAATAACAGCTAAAATCCAACAACATCAAAAAGGATATTATGATTTATGGAAAAAAATAGTTGAAATATCAAAAGAAGATATTAAAAAAGTTTATCGTGATTTAAATGTAGAATTTGAATTATGGTTTGGAGAAAGTGATGCCGTAGAATATTTAGATGAATTATATAAAATTTATGAGCAAGCTAATGTTTTAAAACAAAGTGAGAATGCCCAAATAATAGAAGTAAAACAACCTACGGATAAAGCTCCTATGCCCCCTTTACTTTTTATCAAATCAAATGGTTCAATTTCTTATGAAACAACAGATTTAGCAACAATTATTCAAAGAAAAAAAGAATACAATCCCGATGAAATATGGTATTGTGTTGATGGAAGACAAGAATTACACTTTGAACAAGTATTTAGAGCTGCTCGCCTTGTAAAATTAATTGCTGACAATGTTAAATTAGACTTTATTGGTTTTGGAACCATGAATGGACCAGATGGTAAACCTTTTAAAACTAGAGATGGAAAAGTAATGAGTTTAAAAAAGCTAATTGCGTTAGTTCAAGAAGCAACACGAAAGAAATTAAATCCTTCAATAACTGATAAACAAGAACAAGAAGAAATTTCCAAAAAAGTAGCAATAGCAGCCTTAAAATACGCTGATTTCCTTCCTTTTAGAAGTACAGACTTTATATTTGAAGTAGAAAAATTTTCAGATTTAGAAGGAAAAACAGGGCCTTATTTGTTATATTCTACAATTAGAATTAAATCATTATTAAATAAAGCCGATATTGATTATAAGACTTTCTATACAATTAATAGTACTACTGAAAAAGAAATAATCCTTACCATTCTAAATTTACCAAAAGTTCTTTTAAAATCATTAGAACTTAAGTCATTAAATGAAATAGCTGAATTTTTGTATAACTTAACTGCACTTTATAACAAATTTTATGCCGAAAACAAAATATTAATTGAAAAAAATCAAAAATTAAAAGAATCTTGGTTAATATTAACTAAACTAGTTTTTAATACAAATTTATTGCTATTAAACGTTTTAGGAATTAACGTTCCAGAAAAAATGTAAAAAAGTGTTGTATTTATATAAGATATATGTTATAAGTTTTATTGATTATTTTAAATAAGCAAAATAAATTTTTATGCATACAATGATTTTAATGAAGGAGGAACAACAAATGACCCTAAAAAATATGAAAAAAGAACAATTAGAATTATTATCAAATAAAGATATAACTAATTTAATTTTAGAAGAAAAGAAAAAAAGCTATAACACTGCTGATTTATTTAAAATGATAATTAAACTTTTAGAACTTCCCGAAAAAACATTTGAAGAAAAAATAGCTGATTATTATACTGCTTTAGCAACTGATAAAAGATTTATTCTGTTAGAAGATGGAACTTGGGATTTAAGAAGTCGTCATACATCTGACAAAGTTATTAAAATTACTGAAGAAGAAGATGAAGAAATAGAAGAAGAGCAAGAAGAAAAAGAAGATTTAACCGACTTAGAAGAAGACAATTATGATGATAATGAAGAAGAAGATTATGATGATGCTAATGAAGAATTAAAAGATTTAGTAGTAATCGATGAAGATGAACTAGAACTAGAAGAATAATTCTAGTTTTTTTTTTGCTATCATGCTATAATCTAAATTAAGGTGGTACAATGAACTTACTTAAAAAAATAAAAGAAATCTTTACAATAATTCCTCCCAAAAAATTACTAACTTTTTTATTTTTCTTAACATCTACCATCGGTTATGTAATAGCCGCTTATTTTCCTTATGCCGCCAGTCAAATAATTAAATTTATAACTGAAAATTTAAAATATAATGCCTTATTATATACCCTTTATTTAGCAATAGCCTATATTACTTATGAACTTTTATGGTATCTAAATTATTATATTTATAGTAAATTACAAGTATATTATAGTGAAACAATTCATAATAAATTTTTTGATAAAATAATAAATTCTTCTCAAAAATTTACAAAAAAAATAGATAAAGGAAAAATGTTATCTTTAGTTAATGCAGATATACCTAATTATTGTTTCTTAATAGATTCAACTGTATCATACTTATCAGCCATAATAATGGTATTTATTAGTTCCTTTTTAATTTTCAAAGCTAATGTGTTAACAGGAATTATTGCCATGCTTTCCACCATATTTTATTTATTATTTATAACTAAAACAACAACTCTTTTTGCAAAATATTTAAAAGCTGAAAAAAAACAAAATGACTATACCAATAATATTTATTTAGAAGAATTAACAGGCTTAAAAGAAATAAAAACATTACCTATAAGAACTAAACTTGAACAACAATTAAATTCAAAATTAAAAAATTTTACGCAAGCCTTTACTAAAAAAAGAAAATATTATGAACATAATGAAAATACATCTGATTTAATTCCTCATTATACAAAATTTTTATTATATTTAATTTTAATAATTTATTTAGCCAAATATAACGCTACTCTTGATTTAATAATTTTAATTATTGGTTATTATGATCAAATTGTTGAATCTTTAAATGAAATGTTACAATCATATACAGAAATAGAACAGTATTATGTTTCTGTAGAAAGAATAAAAGATGTTTTATATTTTGATGACAAATTATCCTTACTTTATGGAAATTATGAAGAAGATAATATTTTTGGTTCTATAGTTTTTAAAAATGTTACCTACGAAACAAAAGAAAAATTATATTTTAATAATATAAATTTTGAAATAAAACCTCATACCTTAAATGTAATTGTTGGTAAAAGTGGCAGTGGTAAAAGTGAACTATTTAATTTATTATTAAGATTTCAAAAATTAACTTCTGGAGATATTTTCTTAGATGGAAAAAATATTTATACCTATAGTGATTCTATATATTCTTCTAATATTACTTTAGTAAAACAAGAACCATTTTTTTATAATATGAGTATCCTAAATAATTTAAAATTAGTTACTAAAAATAAAGAAAATATAATAACTGCTTGCCAAAAAGTAGGAATTCATGAATTTATTATGAGCTTGCCCAAAAAATATAATACTGAATTAAATCAAAATGCTTATAACCTTTCCGATGGTCAAAAACAACTATTATCAATTGCTAGAGCCCTATTAACAGATGCCGAAATATTTTTAATGGATAATATAACTTCATCTTTAGATCAAAAAACAAATAATGAAATAGTTTCTTTTTTAAAAAAATTATCTCAAGATCATACAATTTTAGTCATCACCAATAGAGATGATTTAATAGCCGCAGCTGATCAGATTTTATGTCTAGATAATAAAGTAATAAAATCTTATTCCTCATTTTCCGAATTACAAGAAAAATATTCCTATGAAGATAAAGGAGAAGAAAAATGAAAAGAATCAAAGAAATTTTTAAAAAATATTGGTTGTGCTTACCTCTAAGAAAAGATTACTTTTTATTTCTCTTATTAACTCAAGCTTTAGCTACTACAGCTAATATTTTAATACCCTATACTGCTGCTGGCATAATAAAATTTTTAACAATTAATGACTATGCAACCGCTATTAAATGGACAGTTTATTTTTCCCTAGCTGGGACTTCTCAATTTATTTTTACTTATTTTAATTATTATTTTGGAGGCAAAGATTCTATTTATTGCTACACAAACTTAAAAAGAAAAGCCTTTGAAAAAATTTCTACTTATGATATAGATTTTACCAAAACGAAAAATATTGATGAACTATTACAAGCTTCCTCAAGTGATATTTATAACGTTATTGAAATAAATGGTAACTTAAGTGATATTATCATAACGTTCTTCAAAATAATTTTAATTATAATTTTAATAACTTTAGTTTCTCCAATAGTAGGAACAATTGTTTTAATATTTTGTATTTTATATTTAATTTTAATTGACTTTTTTAATGCTAAAATTACCTATCACCTAAATCAACAAAAAAAATATCAAGATAAATTAGCTGGTGTTTTTATTGAAGCAATGTCCTCAGCTGATGAATTAAAAGTTTATAATATGAAAAATAGTTTTAAAAATTATTTTACTGCTTTAAATAAAAAATTTAGTGAAAGTTTTCGTAAAAAAAGAAGATATTCTGATATAGAAGAAAACTTTTTACAATTAATTATCGAACTAGGAGAAGTAATTATTTATTTTATAACTATCATTCTATTATTTAATGGTAATTTCACCCTAGATAAAATAGTTTTAGTAATTGGTTATTTTACTCTACTAAAAGAAGACTTATCTTATTTATTAATAGATTGTATTCAAAATATAATAAACAAATCAATATCCGTAGATAGAATATTCTCTATAATAAAGTATAAACCAAAAGATAAAATAATATTAGGTAAAGATAATACTGATGATATTGAAGGCATAGTAGAATTTAAAAATGTCACTTTTTCTTATTTAGGTAAAAAAACATTAAAAAATATAAGTTTTCAAGCTAAACCTAAAGAATTAACTGCTATAGTTGGTCAAAGTGGCAGTGGCAAAAGCGCAATATTAAATAATATATTAAGACTATATATTCCTGATAGTGGCCAAATAACTATTGATGGTAAAGATATATATGACTATACCAATGAAGTTTTTCAAACCAATGTAAGTGTAGTTAGTCAAAAAAATTTTTTATTTAATTTAAGTATAAAAAATAACTTAGCATTAGTAGAACCAAATTTTAAAAAACAACAAGAAATATGTAAAAAACTAGGTATTCATGAAGAAATATTAAAATTAAGTCAAGGTTATAATACTATATTAGAAGATAATGCTAATAATATTTCTACTAATTTAAAACAATTACTTAGTATTGCTAGAAGCATTTTAACAAAAGCTGAAATCTTACTATTTGATGAAATTACTTCACCTTTAGATAAACAATCTACCAAAAAAGTAATTAAAATTTTTAAAGAACTATCAAAAACACATACAGTTATAATTATTACTCATAAAAAAGAAGTTATGGATCAAGCAGATCATCTAATAATATTAGCTAAAGGTAAAAAAGTTGCCGATGGAACAGTAGAGTCCTTACAAAATAATAAATATTATCTTAATTTAGAAAATGGTAGTAGTTGCAGCAAAGAATAAGAATATGCTATAATAAGTGAGAAAAAGGAAGGGCAATATTATGATTGATAGACTGGAAGTAACATTAAAAAGATATGAATTTTTAGAATCTGAATTAACTAAGACTGAAATACTTAATGACTTAAAAAAAACTAAAGAATATTCTCAAGAATTAGCTAATTTAGAAGAAATAGTAACCTGTTATAAAAAATATAAAAAAGTTATAGAAGACATAGAAAATACCAAAGAAATGCTAAAAGATCCCGAGTTGGGTGATATAGCCAAAGAAGAATTAAAAACATTGGAAACTACCAAAGAAACATTAGATAAAGAATTAGAAATTTTACTAATACCTAAAGATCCTAATGATGGTAAAAATGTTGTCATAGAAATTAGAGGAGCTGCTGGTGGAGATGAAGCAAATATTTTTGCTGGTGATTTATTTAGAATGTATACTCATTATGCAGATAAAAAAGGCTTTTCATATCAAGTATATAATGCTTTAGAAGGTACAGCCGGAGGTTTTAGTCAAATTGAATTTATTATCAAAGGGGCCAATGCTTATTCTTTATTAAAATATGAAAGTGGTTCTCATAGAGTTCAACGAGTACCAGTTACAGAAGCAAATGGGCGTTTGCAAACCTCAACTGCTACAGTATTAGTCATGCCAGAAGCAGATGATGATATAGATATTGAAATTAATCCTAATGATTTAAGAATAGATATATATCGTTCAAGTGGTTGCGGAGGGCAAGGAGTAAATACTACAGATTCAGCAGTTAGAATAACCCATTTACCTACCAATACAGTTGTAACTTGTCAAAATGAAAGAAGTCAAATTCAAAATAAAGAACAAGCCATGAAAGTATTAAAAACTAGATTATATGAATTAGAACTTCAAAAACAATTAGAAACTTCAGGCGCAGAAAGAAGAAGTAAAATAGGTACTGGTGATAGAGCTGAAAAAATTAGAACTTATAATTATCCTCAAAATAGAGTAACTGATCATCGTATAGGTTTTACAACTAAAAATCTAGATCGTGTTATGGATGGAGATTTAGATGATATAATAAATGCTTTAATTCAAGAAGATCAAAAAAGAAAATTACAAGGAGATAAAGAAGAATGATGACAATAGATAATCTTCTTTTTTTTGCTAAACAACACATTCATTCTGACCACGCCAAACTTCTTTTAGCACAGTTACTAAACAAAAATCCCTTAGAATTATTAACTTGTCTAGATACACTTATTTCAGAAGATCTTGTTAATATTTATAAACAAGAAGTATTAGCAGTTAAGGAAGGAAAACCAGTACAGTATGTACTTGGTAATGTAAATTTTTATGGTAATAAATTTAAAATAAATGAAAATGTATTAATACCAAGATTTGAAACAGAACAATTAGTAGAACAAACAATTACCTATATAAAAAAATATTTTAATTATCCTATCGATATAATTGATTTAGGTTGTGGAAGTGGTGTAATTGGTTTAACACTAGAAAAAAAAGTTTCCACAGAAACTGTGGATTTAATAGATATTAGTCCAAAAGCTTTAGAAGTTGCTAAAGAAAATTGTCAAACGCTAAACTCTAAAGCAAATTTAATCTTAAGTGATATGTTCCAAAATATAACTAAAAAATACGATTGTATAATAAGTAATCCTCCCTATATAAAAAATAAAGAAGAAATAGAAGAAATAGTTAAAAATAATGAACCTCATTTAGCCTTGTATGCCGGAGATGATGGCCTAGATTATTACAAAAAAATCATTTCTGCTTTACCCCTTCATATGAAAGAAAAATGCTTAGTCGCTTTTGAAATTGGCTATACTCAAGCTAATGATATTAAAAAACTTATTTCTAATACTTTAAAAGATGTAATTGTTGAAGTAAAAAAAGATTTATCGGGAAAAGATAGAATGTTATTTATCTTTAAAAATATATTTTTTGAATAAAAATTACAAATATGTCTCACTATTAATATGAAAGGTGAGATTTATAAATGAAAAAAGCTATCGTAATTATAGCTATAATAATTACTATATTAAGTTTAAACAAACAAGAACAAATTCAAATACCAAAAGAAGCCATAAGATTTAGAATAATTGCTAACAGTAATTCTCTTAAAGATCAAAATGTAAAAAAAGACATAATGAAAAATATAACTTATAATAAAGAACTTTTAAATTATGAAACGAAAGATTTACAATCAACAAAAACATTATTAGAAAAAAATATAGTTTTATATGAAAAAATTGTCAATTCAACATTAAAAAAAGATAATATTAATTACTCATATAACATAACTTATGGAAAAAATTATTTTCCTGAAAAAGAATATAAAAATATAATATATAAAGAAGGAAATTATGATTCATTAGTTATAACCTTAGGAAAAGGTCAAGGAGATAATTTTTGGTGCGTATTATTCCCACCACTATGCTTATTAGATATGGAAGAAACAAATACAGATAATATAGAATATACTTCTTATGTAAAAGAGTTAATTAAAAAGTATTTTTAAATACTTAAAAGAATAAAATATATAAGGTGATTAAATGAATCAAATCCTTATGTATTTTTTTATGGCCATAGGATTAAGTATGGATGCTTTTTCCTTAGCTTTAGCCTATGGTGTAAATAATCCTAAGTTAAAAAAATGTCTACTAATAAGTACTGTAGTAGGTCTTTTTCATTTCTTCATGCCCCATATTGGTTCAAAAATAGGAATTTTAATTATAAATAATGTCATAATTAACACCAATATTTTTGTTTCCATCATTTTTTTTTCATTAGCCTTAGAAATGCTCTTTAATAAAAATGAAGAACAAAATAAAACAATAGAAAATATTTTTTCCATTATTTTATTTTCTTTTGCTGTAAGCATAGATAGTTTATCTGTAGGGGTAGCTCTAGGAATAACTAAAGCCAATACATTTATAGCAAGTCTTCTTTTTTCCGTAGTAAGCTGCTTTTTTACATTTTTAGGCTTACTTATTGGTAAAAAAATGTCTCAAAAATTTGGTCAAACAGCAACTTATATTGGAATAATAATTTTACTTTTCTTAGCCCTAAAATATTTATTTTAAAACTTTACAAAAAATTAACTTCAAATATCTACAAATAATTGACAAAAATGAATAAAATACCTATGATTAAAGTGGGTGAAAAGAAATGTTAATTAATTTTATAGATATACTAAAAACTGCCAAAGAAAAACATTTTGCCATACCACATTTTAATATAAATAACCTTGAATGGTCAAAATATATTCTAGAAGAATGTAATAAATTAAATGTCCCTGTCATCTTAGGTGTTAGTGAAGGAGCAGCTAAGTATATGGGAGGATTTAATACTATAACAGGTATGATAAAAGGGTTGATAGTAGATTTAAATATTAAAGTTCCTGTTTGCCTACATTTAGATCATGGCAAAAATTTTGATATATGCAAAAAGGCTATAGATGCTGGTTTTTCTTCAGTTATGATAGATGCTTCAACTTTACCCCTTGAAAAAAATATCGAAGTAACAAAAAAAGTAGTTGCTTATGCTCATCAAAAAAATGTAAGTGTAGAAGCCGAAATAGGTCATATTATCACTGCTAATGATAATTTAGATACTGCAAGTACTGCTACTATAGAAGAATGCATAGAACTCTATAAAAATACTTCTATTGACGCTTTAGCCCCAGCCTTAGGAAGTGTTCATGGTTTATACAAAGGAAAATTAAATTTAGATTTTGATAAGATGAAACAATTAAATAACATATTACCAATACCTTTAGTACTTCATGGAGGAACAGGTATTCCTAATGAGAAAATAAAAAAAGCTATATCCTGTGGTATTTCAAAAATTAATATAAATACTGATTTGCAAATTGCATGGAGTAAGCAAGTAAAAAAATTTATATCTGAAAATGATGCCTATGACCCTAGAAAGATTATAGGAAGTGGAGAAGAAGCTATAAAAAGTCGTGTAAAAGAAATTGTTTCTTTATTTAATACACACCTTTAAAATAGTAGGAGGTTAAAATGAAAATAATGGAAATCTGTGGTGCCCAAGAATTAAGTGGCACTATTAGAATAAGTGGTGCCAAAAATGCCACTGTTGCTCTAATACCAGCTGCAATTTTAACAGATGAAGAAGCAACTATATGTAATATACCAGAAATTACTGATACAGAAGCTTTATGTGATATTTTACGTTTATTAGAAGTAAAGGTAAGTAGAGCCAGTGAAAGTGTTATAATTAATCCAAAAAGCATGAAAAATATAGATATAACAGAGGAATATTCTAACAAATTACGTGCCTCATATTACTTCATGGGAGCACTATTAGGTAAATATAAAAAAGCCGTAATGTATTTTCCTGGAGGTTGCTCTATAGGTGCTAGACCAATTGATCAGCACTTAAAAGGATTTGAAGCTTTAGGAGCAACAATTACTGTAGAAGATAACAAATATGTCGTTGAAGCAAAGGAATTAAAAGGAGCCAATATTTATTTAGATATTGCCTCTGTTGGAGCAACTATTAACATAATGCTAGCAGCTGTAAAAGCTAAAGGAGTAACTATTATAGATAATGCCGCAAAAGAACCAGAAATAGTAAATGTAGCAACATTTTTAAATAATATGGGAGCCAAAATAGTAGGAGCAGGAACCTCAACTATAAAAATAACAGGTGTTGAGTATCTACATAAATGTTTTCACGAAGTTATACCTGATCGAATTGAAGCTGGAACGTATATTATAATAGGAGCTCTATGTGGAAATAAATTAAAAGTAGATAATTTAATACCCGAACATATAGAAGCCTTATTATCAAAACTAGAAGAAATTGGAGTAGAAATGGAAATAGGACCAGATTATGTAATAGTATCAAAAAAAGACACCTATAAAGCAACAACTGTAAAAACAGGAGTTTTTCCTGGTTTTGCTACAGATTTGCAACAAGTATTTAGTGTTTTACTTACTCAAAGTAAAGGAAAATCTAAAGTTACAGAAACAATATTTGAAAATAGATTTATGCACATCCCTTTTCTCAATAAATTAGGAGCCAATATAAGAGTATCAGGTCAAACCGCCACATTTCTTGGACCAACTAAATTAAAAGGAGCTAATGTTGCTGCAACAGATCTTAGAGCAGGAGCAGCTTTAGTCGCAGCTGGTCTAAAAGCAGAAGGAAAAACTGTTATAACAAATGTAGAACATATTCTAAGAGGCTATGAACAAATAGTAGAAAAATTAGGAGATGTTGGTGCTAAAATAGTTATAAAAGAAATATAATTTAATATATTTCTTTTATTTTGGAGGTAAATAAATGAAACTCTTAAAAAAACACTATAAATTACTTATTTTATTATTAATTTGCCTACTAATTTTTTTAATTTATCAAACAACTAATTCTAATAATTTAAATTATACAGCTTTAGGAGATGGTTATGCCCAAGGAATTGATTCCTATGGAAGAATAGATTATGGCTATAGTGATTTTATAAAAGATTATTATACCCAAAAAAATAAATTATATTACTATTCCAAAACATTTACTCAAAAAGATATGTCAATAGAAATGCTTTATAATTACATTTTAATAAACAAAAAAATGAAAGCTAAATCCACAGAAAAAAACATAAGAGAACTTTTACGAGAAAGTGATTATTTAACATTAAATATAGGTATTAATGATTTATTATATAAATTTAGTACAACTATTCCCTTAACTGATAATAATTTAGACAATAGCTTACAAGAAATTGCCACCTCATTTAATAAATTAATTTTTGAAATAAAAAAATATTATCCCAATAATATTTATGTAATTGGCTATTATCCCTCAAGTTCTTACAGTTTCCTAATTAATAATTATATTTCCAAATTAAATAATATTTTTAAAAATAATAAAAATGTTATATATATAGATATTGAAAATATTTTTAAAACTTCTGAATTTTTACCTAATCCTAATAGCCCATATCCAACAACAGCTGGATATAAAGAAATAGCTACTAAAATAATAAATTCCATGAAAAATGAAAAAAATCTTGAAATTTAATTTTTTAATTGTTATAATAATAAAGCATTTATATATCTATGGCAAAAACTTGTCATGGCGGAAGGAGTGAAAAGATGAAAAAAAATATTCATCCAGAATCAAAAGATTGTAAAGTAACATGTGCTTGTGGAGAAACTTTTACAGTTAAATCAACAAAATCAGAAATCAATGTAGAAGTATGTTCTAAATGTCATCCTTTTTACACAGGAAAACAAAGTAGAGCATCACGTGCTGGACGTGTTGATAAATTTAATAAAAAATATGGATTTGATAAAAAAGAAGCTGCTTAGTTGCAGTTTTTTTTAACAAATAAGTAGTAGTGAAAATATGGATATTGAAAATAAAACTTTAGAAAACCTTACAAAAGAATCTCACCAAGCCGTAGATTATTATAATAAAATTTTACAATCATTATATATTAATCGCATAGATAAAAAAATTATTCAAAATTATTATGGTCAATCGCTTAATTATATATTTCATAAAATCGAAGAACAATATAATGAACTTACAAGTAATTATTTATTTCCAGGAAACCAAATCTTTTTTTATCCTCAAATAAAAGAAACACATGCTAGAAAAATAACAACTTGTAATTTTTCCGGAGCATTAATATATCCTGGAAGTCTTTACATTAATTATAAGTTCTTTCTAGAAAATTTAACTACTAAAGAAATATATGTTTTAAAAAAACCTCTTAAAGTAGAATTAGGATATAGAGATGATTTACCTACAACTATACAAGCATTAGATGATTTTGCTTTTAAATTATCAATAGGCGAAGAAAATATGTCTCATTTATCTCAAACTTTAGATTATACTTTGTCTTTACAAAAAATTAACAAATAAAAGTTAAAAATAATCAATATTTTTTCTTAAAGTGTTATAATAAATATATAAGTATAAAAAGGAGAATTTTAATGAAAATAGCTATAGCAAGTGATCATCGAGGTGTAACCTATAAAAATGAAATTATCAAATATTTAAAAGCAAATAATTATGAAATAATTGATTGCAGTCCTCAAAATACTGCAACTGATGATTATCCAGACTTTGCTTTCAAAGTTTGCGAAAATGTAGTAAATAAAACAGCAGAAATAGGAATCTTATTATGTAGGACTGGTATTGGCATGTCAATAGCAGCTAACAAAGTAAAAGGAATAAGATGTGCCAAAATAAATTCCGAAGAAGATGCAATTTTATCCAGAAATGATAATGGAGCCAATGTAATGAGCTTTAACTATACCGAAAAAATTGAAAATATTTTTAAATATATTGAAGCTTTTATTAATGCTGAAGTATTAAATGATGAAAGACATAAAAGAAGAGTTCAAAAAATAATAAACTATGAGGAAAAAAATTAATGGCCGGAAAATTTTTTGTTTATATTATAACTAGTATATTAGTTATTTGGTCATTAGACTCTATTAATATTAATCAAATATTTAAAAAAAATAGAATATTACAAGCTAGAGTATTTTATTTTTTACTTACAATATCACTTATATATTTAGTAACAAATTTTATTATGGATTTATTTACTTCATTAAAATTATATTAAAATGGAGTATAAATTCTTTTTTTTTGTTCAAACTTATAATGAGGTGAGCAAAATGATAAAAAGAAAATTAAAGCCCTATGTACTTCCAACTTTTCTATTAATAATTAGTATTATTGGTTTATCAACATATGCCATACTTAATAATCTAAATTCCAATTTAAATGATAATCCTGAAAATTTGACCTATGTATCAGAAGAAATTATTACAGATGATACTCCTGTTATGAATACAGAAGTTAAAATGATAAATCCTTATACAGAAGAATCTGTAACTATTGGAAAATATTATTATGACTATAAAGGAGAATCAGCTCAACAAGAAAAATCAATTATTTTTCATGATAATACTTATATTCAAAACTCTGGAATAGACTTTGTAAACGAAAAAACATTTGATGTTTTAGCTGTCTTAGATGGAACAGTTATTAATGTTAAAGATGATGAAACTTTAGGCAAGATAGTAGAAATTAAACATGATAATGATTACATTTCTATATACCAAAGTTTAAGTGAAACAACAGTAAGCAAAGGAGATAAAATAACTCAAGGACAAATAATAGGAAAAAGTGGAACTAATGAATTAGATAAAGAAATTGGAAATCATCTTCATTTTGAATTATACATAAATGGGCAAGTAGTAGATCCTATGCAATATTTAAATAAAGAAATCAATCAAAAGAATAATTAAGAGTATTTATACTCTTTTTTTCATAAAATATTTAAAAACTTAATATATTATATAATAAAACAAGAAAAATATGGTAAAATATTAATGACTGAAAAAGGATGTGACATAGATGCTAGCAAAAGATATAGGTATTGATTTAGGAACAGCAAATGTTTTAATTTATATAAAAGGACAAGGAATTGTTTTAAATGAACCAAGTATTGTTGCTATAGATACAGAAACTAAGAGTGTAATAACTGTTGGTCAAGAAGCAAATGAAATGGTAGGAAGAACGCCTGGAAAAGTAAAAGCTATTAAACCTATGAAAGATGGCGTTATAGCTGATTTTGAAATTACTGAAATAATGCTAAATTCTTTTATCAAAAAAATAAAAGCTAAATCTTTATTTTCTAGACCAAGAATTTTAATATGTTGTCCTACTAATATAACTCCTGTAGAAAAGAATGCTATTAAAGAAGCTGCTGAAAGAACAGGAGCGAGAAAAGTTTATATTGAAGAAGAACCCAAAGTAGCTGCTATTGGTGCTGGTATGGACATATCAAAACCCCAAGCAAACATGGTATTAGATATTGGTGGAGGAACAACAGATATAGCTATTCTTTCATTAAATGGAATTGTCTCATCATCTTCAATAAAAGTAGCAGGTAATACTTTTGATCAAGATATAATAAAATATATTAAAGAAAAATATAAACTTTTAATAGGTGAAAAAACTGCTGAAGATATAAAAATAAACTTTATTGATTTAGAAAAACCAAGTAAAAAAGAAAAAGTGGAAGTTAAAGGACGTGATTTAATAACTGGACTACCTTCTATTATAGAAATAACTCAAGATGAATTAAATACTGCTTTAGAAGAAAGTATTAATAAAATAATAAAAGCAACAGTTAATGTCTTAGAACAAACATCACCAGAGTTATCAGCAGATATTGTGGAAAAAGGAATTATTATAACCGGAGGAGGAGCTCTATTAAAAGGCTTACAAAATATTTTAGAAAACAATCTAAAAGTGCCTATCTTAATGGCTGCTTCGCCATTAACTTGTGTAGTTGAAGGTACGGGAATTTTATTAGATAATATTAAATTATTAGAAGAAAGCCAATATTAATTGGGGTGAAGTAAAGTAAATGTTGGAAAAATTTAAGAGAAAATACAAGTTATATAATTAATTTGTATTTTTTTTACATTC